>NZ_JBEORT010000005.1:0-152822 GCF_040302425.1 Streptomyces sp. NPDC126497 | reverse complement strand
GCGACCTGGCCGGGATCGACGACCTCCGGCAGTTCGGTCACCGTCTGAGCCCGGTCGGTCCGCGCCATCGTCGACGTCACTGTTCGCCCTCCCTGATCGATCGGCCCCACTTCCGGCACCGGCTCAAACGCGTCTACCCCGGTCCACTCGATACACGCACCCTCTTTTCACACATTCATCGACGGCGGTGGCGCACCAGCCTCACGAGGGCGAAGACGACGGTGAGCACGGCGGCGACGACCAGGAACGCGTCGCCCCAGACCGGCAGGTCGACCCCGGCCCCGGGAAAGGCGGACACGGACCTCACCCCTCCGCGATCACGACCGCCGAGGCCACCCCGGCGTCATGGCTGAGCGACACGTGCCAGGACCGCACGCCCAGCGCGGCGGCGCGGGCGGCCACCGTCCCCTTCACCCGCAGCCGCGGCTGCCCGCTGTCCTCGCACCACACCTCGGCGTCGGTCCAGTGCAGTCCCGCGGGCGCGCCGAGCGCCTTGGCGAGCGCCTCCTTGGCCGCGAACCGCGCGGCGAGCGAGGCGACACCGCGCCGCTCCCCGCTGGGCAGCAGCAGCTCGCTCTCCAGGAACAGCCGCTGGGCCAGCGCGGGCGTCCGCTCCAGCGACGCCGCGAACCGCTCGACCTCGGCCACGTCGATCCCGACTCCGATGATGCTCATGCCCAGCACCTTACGAGCCCGCACGCGGTGGGACGTCGGACGCCGGCGTGGAGGCCGCCAATTCCCGTGCGCACCGGCGCCCGACGGGCGGGCAGGTGCCCGCCGGCCCCTCTCCCACGCCCCCTTTCACCCTTTCCGCACACATTCCGCCGCCCTACCAGCGGTACCAGCGGCCCCGCGCGCCACCCGTGCCCGCCGGGCGGACGAAGAAGCCCACCAGCCACAGCACGACCACGATGGCCGCGATCCACCACAGCGCCTCAAGCGCGAAGCCCGCACCGAACAGGACCAGCGCCAGAAGAAGAACCAGGAGCAGGGGAACCATGTGTATCAACCTCCGGCCCTTCGAGTGCCCCGGCCGCCCGCACACAGGCTCTCCAACTCCGCGCCAGCTTCACGGACTTGAGGGAATTGGCACAGGTCGCGCCGGACCGGGCGGCACGGCGGACGCGCCGGGGACAGCGTGCGCTCAGCCGTACCGGATCAGCACCGGCCGTTCGGTGATCCGTTCTCCGTCCCGGGCGTCGACCTCACGGACGGTGCCGTCGAGGTGTTCGACGCGCCGCGCGCCCGCACCCACCGGGACCTCCGCCGTCCCCAAGTGCGTCCAGCGGATACGGGCCGTGCGGAGGACACCGCGCACGTCCGGCACGAGGAACTCGCACTGCCAGACGTTGTCGGGAAGAGCGGCCTGGCGGCCGTGTCCGCAGGAACGGATCCGGGCGTGGGCCAGCCACTCCTGAAGGCGGCCGACGAAGAGTCCTGCCTTCGTGGGCTTCTGCCCCTCGGCCTGGACGACGACCGGGACCTTGCCGTTGCCCCAGGCGTAGAAGTACATCCGTTCCAGGTTCCGGTTCTGGGCGTAGAGGCCCGTCAGGTAGAAGCGGACCGCGTAGTTCGCCGCCGTGTCCGCGTCCAGCGGGTCGTTCAGCGGCAACGTCTGCGTGGTTCCCGTGCTCCACACGGGTGGGCGATACCCGGCACGCTGGAACGTCCGTTCGGTCCTCCGTACCGCTTCCAGCATGGTTTCCGGGGGGTCGGTGACGTGCCGCTGGAAGAGTTTGACGCCCGCGGCGTCGCAGTGCTGGTAGCCGCCCAGCTCGGCGAAACGCAGCAGGTACCGGTGCGCCTCCTCCCGCCACAGGTCGGTGACCGACGGACAGACCACGGCCGCGTCCGCGTCTTCCTGCTGAATGATGCGGCTCGCACGGCGGGTCATGTCGACGAGCGTCCCCACACTGCCGTTGTAGTGATGCGGGTGATTGGCCATGACCCACAGCTCGTACGCGTCGATGCGGTCACCCGCGTGCCGTACCAGCGCGCGCACGAAGGCGCTCCAGTCGTCGAGGTCATCCGGCGGTGCCGCACGCGCGCCCTCCGGGTACGCGGCCTTGCGCGCGCCCGGCGCGGCCCACGACGGTGTGCCGCCGAAGACGAAGAGGGTGGGCAGCCCCTGCCGCTCGGCGCCGTCGAGCAGCCGGTCGAGGACCGACCAGTCGAACTCGCCGCGCCTGGGCTCCATCTGGGACCACCTCGTCTCGCTGTCCCACAGCCGTAACGACCCCACCCGGAAGGACGGCATGGCACCGCTGAAGCTGTTCATGGTCACGCCGAACAGTTCCGGGGCGACGGGCAGCGGTGCCCGGGCCCAGCCGGCCGCCCCTGCCGGGATCGGCTTGACGGCCGTCCTGGACGCGCTCGGGGAGCCGGCGTCGGCGGTTCCCAGCACGGCGAGCGCGAGCACGGCCGCAAGTACGAGACGGACGGCCGCGAAACGCCGGCGCACGGGCGGCCCGGTCACGGTGCCGGCGGACGCGCTCGCCGGGTCCCGTCCGGCGGCGGACGGCTGGACCGGCGCCTCTCCGTCGCCGTCCGGCCGGACGGGTTCCGGGTCCCGGCTCCGCCCCGTCGCCCCCTCCCAGCACCGCAGCACCTCGTGCAGCTGCTCGGGGCCGGCCCCGCACTCCCGGGCGATCCGCAGGACCAGGGAGTAGTCACCGGGCACCGCCCTGCCGCTGCAGTACCGGTGCAGTGTGGAGCTGCTGACGAATACTCTGCTCCCCAACTCTCGGTAGGTGAGGCCGCTCCGCCGCTTCAGCCCTTCCAGCGCGGCAGCCAACGCCCGGGCGTCCGCCGTCTGCTTCAAGTCCCCCACCCCCGTGACGGCCCCTCCGGCTACCGTCACAGCATGGCACGCCTGTCCCGTCCTGTCTGCGGCATCCGAGGTCAGGGGCATCGGACATGTCCCGTGCCGAGCCGGGACACGACAACGTGGCCATCCGGCGGGGCGGAGCACCACAGTTGTCCCCGTCGCCCGGCGAAGACCGCCGGGGCAGCAGACAGAAACGGGGAAGAACCGCATGTCACGAATCCACCGCGTGCTGACGGCCACGGCCACGGCCACCGTGCTGACCGCCACGCTGGCCGGCGGGACGGCAGTCGCCTCCGAGGCCGGCGCCACGGCCCAGGGCGGCAAGTGCACGTACAAGGAGCAGAGCAAGCCGCTGGTCCTGAGCCACAAGGGCAAGGGAACGAAGAAGTACAACTACGGCGAGACCAAGAAGTACGGCCGCGTCCTGATCCTCTCGACGGGTACCGGTCCCGGCGTCCCCGACAACTCCGCGGCCCGCCTCAGCGGCAAGGTCCGCAAGGGCGACCGCGTGTGGGTCGACATCAGCGACGACCGCGGCAAGAACTGGAAGGGCTGCGGCGGCGTGAGCACCACCAAGAAGGACAAGAAGTTCTACTCGAAGTGGTACGCCCACTGGCGCAGTGACATTCCGAAGCGCGTGATCCGTGCCTGTGCGCGCACCACCATGGGCGCCACCGACAACGGCAAGCGCGTCACCTGGTGTGCGTCCGTCGGCGACGTGCGGACGAAGAACACCGACCGTTACTGGTGGACGGACAAGGACTGACGACCCGCACCGTTCCGGCTCCGCCGCGTGAGCGGTGGGGCCGGAGCCGTCCCGCGACGACGAGCGGGTCCAGCGACCCCACCCCTCTCAGGCGGTGGCCAGCTCGCACCACACGTACTTTCCCGAGCTTCCCTCCCTGGACAGCGGCTGGCACCCCCACAGGTCGGCACACGCCCGCACCAGTGCCAGTCCGCGCCCGTCCTCCAGGCCGAGGTCCGCGGACCGTTCGAAGGGCAGCGGCGCGTCGGTCGGCGCGGGGTCGGTGTCCCACGCCCCGATCCGCAGCACTCCGGCCGCCCAGCTCACCTCACTCCTGGACTCTTCCGGGGCGAACGGCATCACCGTGCGCGTCATCCCCTTCGACCTGGACGGCTCCGGCTTGGCCGCAGGCACCATGACCCACGTGGGCGGTCCCGTTGCCCGACTGGACACGGTCGTACGCGACGCGCCCCACGGCTCGACCCTTGTCGACGCAGAGGCACAACTCGGCGCCTACCGAATGCGTTTCCGTAAAATTGAAGCCGCGTCACTGGAACCGGAACGCTCGCGTGACTTCATCAACCGTCCGGTCAAAGAGCTGTGAGGCACTCGATGAACAACTGGCGCAAGCCGTCCTGCTCGGGCCCCGGCGACGGCAACGACTGCGTCGAGATCGCGAGCACTCCCGCCCGCGTGGGCGTCCGCGACTCGAAGGCCCCGGCCGGGGCGACCCTCGCCTTCCCCGCCGGGGCCCTCTCCGCGTTCCCGGACGGGGGGAAGTCCTACTCCACCGTCACCGACTTCGCCAGGTTCCGCGGCTGATCCACCTCGTTGCCCCGCGCCGTCGCCAGCTCGCAGGCGAACACCTGCAGCGGCACCGTCGCCACCAGCGGCTGGAGCAGCGTCGGGGTGACCGGGACGCGGATCAGGTGGTCGGCGTACTCGGCGACCGCCTCGTCGCCCTCCTCCGCGATGACGATCGTCCGCGCGCCCCGCGCCCGGATCTCCTGGATGTTGGAGACGATCTTGTCGTGGAGGACGGACCGCCCCCGGGGCGAGGGGGCGACCACGACGACCGGCACGTCGTCCTCGATCAGCGCGATCGGCCCGTGCTTCAGCTCGCCCGCCGCGAAGCCCTCCGCGTGCATGTACGCGAGCTCCTTCAGCTTCAGGGCCCCCTCCAGCGCCACCGGGTAGCCCACGTGCCGGCCCAGGAACAGCACCGTGTCCTTCCCCGCCAGTGACCGCGCCAGCTCCCGTACCGGCTCCATCGTCCCCAGGACGCGTTCCACCGCACCGGGGACCGAGGACAGGTCCCGCACCACCGCGCGGATCTCGTCCGCCCACTTGGTGCCCCGCACCTGCCCCAGGTACAGCGCCACCAGGTAGCAGGCGACCAGCTGGGTCAGGAACGCCTTGGTCGAGGCGACCGCGACCTCGGGGCCGGCGTGCGTGTACAGCACGGCGTCGGACTCGCGCGGGATCGTGGAGCCGTTGGTGTTGCAGATCGCCAGCACGTGCGCGCCCTGCTCGCGGGCGTGGCGCAGCGCCATCAGCGTGTCCATGGTCTCGCCGGACTGGGAGACGGCGACGACCAGGGTCTGCTGGTCGAGGATCGGGTCCCGGTAGCGGAACTCGCTCGCCAGTTCCACCTCGCAGGGGATCCGGGTCCAGTGCTCGATGGCGTACTTGGCGATCAGCCCGGCGTGGAAGGCCGTGCCGCAGGCGACGATGACGACCTTGTCGATCTCGCGCAGGACGTTCGCGGGGATGCGCACCTCGTCCAGGGTGAGCGAGCCCGCTCCGTCGATGCGGCCCAGCAGGGTGTCGGCGACCGCCTTCGGCTGCTCGGCGATCTCCTTGAGCATGAAGGAGGCGTAACCGCCCTTCTCGGCGGCGGAGGCGTCCCAGTCCACGTGGTACGCGCGGACGTCGGCCGCGCGGCCGTCGAAGCCGGTGACCGCCACCGCGTCCCGGCGCAGCTCGACCACCTGGTCCTGCCCCAGTTCGACGGCGTCCCGGGTGTGCTCGATGAACGCGGCCACGTCGGAGGCGAGGAAGGCCTCGCCGTCCCCCACGCCCACCACCAGCGGGGAGTTCCGCCGCGCGCCCACCACCACGTCCGGCTCGTCCGCGTGCACGGCGACCAGGGTGAACGCGCCCTCCAGACGCCGGCAGACCAGCCGCATCGCCTCCGCGAGGTCCGCGCAGGAGGAGTACTCCTCGGCGAGCAGGTGGGCGACGACCTCGGTGTCCGTCTCGGAGGCGAGGTCGTGGCCGCGCCCGGTCAGCTCCTCGCGCAGGACGGCGAAGTTCTCGATGATGCCGTTGTGGACGACGGCGGCCCGGCCCGCGTTGTCGAGGTGCGGGTGGGCGTTGGCGTCCGTCGGGCCGCCGTGGGTGGCCCAACGGGTGTGCCCGATGCCGGTGGACCCGGTCGGCAGCGGCCGCTCGGCCAGCTCCTTCTCCAGGTTGACGAGTTTCCCGGCCCGCTTGGCGGTCGCCAGACCGCCGTCCGCCAGCACGGCGACGCCCGCCGAGTCGTACCCCCGGTACTCCAGCCGCTTCAGTCCGGCCGTCACGACGCTCAGCGCCGACTGCGGCCCCACGTATCCCACGATTCCGCACATGCCCGGCAGCCTACGGTCCGCCGGCCGCCGGAAAAGGCCTTCACCTGCCCGAAATCGGAAATTCCCACCGGTGCAGGAAGCACCGGTGGGAACGGAACGCGCAGGCGCGTCAGCCGAGCTTGGCGAGCTGCGCCCGGACCACGTCGGCGGGGTACTCGAAGTCCTCGCCCGAGCCGACCGAGGCCAGGTTCACGGCGGGGAAGTAGGCGACCGTGGAACCCTTGCGGGCCACGACGGCCTTCATCGGGACCTTCGTCCCCTCGGTGTCGACGGTCGCCGTCAGGGCCAGCGCCTCGTCGGCGCCCTCGGGCGCCTCCGTCTCGGCCACCTTCAGGTTCTTCACCTTCTCGCCCTGGGCGGTGTAGGCGAACCCGCCGGCGCAGTCGCCCACGGCCTTGCCCAGCTCCTCCATCGCCTTCTGAGCGCCGCCGTCCGCGTACGCCGCGAGGGTGGCGCGCACCGAGGTCACGTCGAGCGCCGCGTTCATCACGTCCTCGGCGTCGCCGCCCGCGGCCGCGCTCTTGTCCGGCTCGCCGATCCACATCCACTGCGCCGTGGCCGACGGCTTGCCCACCACCGTGCCGGACTGGACGTACGCCAGCGCCGCGCACGCCTCGTCGTCCGCCTCGACCTCGTCCTGCTTGACGAAGTCCTTGGGCGACACCTGGTCCGTGACCTCGCCGCTCTCGACGTCGCCGGAGACCAGCGCCGCCTTCTTCAGCTCGTCGGCGGTGAGCGCCTCGGCCGCAGGCGCGGCGGAGGCGGAGGCGGTCGAGTCGCCCTTGCCCTTGTCGCCGTCGGCCTTGTCCTCGTCGCCGGAGCCACCGCAGGCGGTGACGAGCAGGGCGAGCGCGGCGGCGGAGGCGGCGAGCGCGGTACGGCGGACGGCGGTGGTTCTCACGTGGGACTCTTTCTCGAAGGTGCGGAGGACTCCGCAACGCAATGCGCGCAATCCAAACGGATCACGAAGACGACCGCCACACAGATGATCATCAGGTGATCACCCGGTATGCGACCGTGACAACCGCGTGATCCCTGACGGCCGCGGAAGCGGCGGGCGGCGTGACGCAGCCCACCTGCCGCCCCGTTCGAACTCCGTTAACAATGGACTGTGATCTCTCCGGTCTCCCCGACACCCCGGAGCGCCCACCGGCAGCGGCCGGAGGCGACTCCCTACGTGGACCTCACCCGCGCCGAGTGGAGCGCGCTGCGCGACAAGACCCCGCTGCCCCTGTCGGCGGCGGAGGTCGAGCGGCTGCGCGGCCTCGGCGACGTCATCGACCTCGACGAGGTGCGGGACATCTACCTGCCGCTGTCCCGGCTGCTCAACCTCTACGTCGGCGCCACCGACGGGCTGCGGGGCGCGCTGAACACGTTCCTCGGCGAGCAGGGCTCCCAGTCGGGCACGCCCTTCGTCATAGGGGTCGCCGGTTCCGTGGCCGTCGGCAAGTCCACGGTGGCCCGGCTGCTCCGCGCGCTGCTGTCCCGCTGGCCCGAGCACCCGCGCGTGGAGCTGGTGACGACGGACGGCTTCCTGCTGCCGACGAAGGAGCTCCAGGAGCGGGGCCTGATGTCGCGGAAGGGTTTCCCCGAGTCGTACGACCGTCGGGCGCTGACCCGTTTCGTCGCCGACATCAAGGCGGGCAAGGACGAGGTCACCGCCCCCGTCTACTCGCACCTCATCTACGACATCGTGCCCGGCGAGAAGCTCACCGTGCGCCGCCCGGACATCCTGATCGTCGAGGGCCTCAACGTCCTCCAGCCGGCCCTGCCCGGCCAGGACGGCCGCACCCGCGTGGGCCTCGCCGACTACTTCGACTTCAGCGTGTACGTGGACGCCCGCACCGAGGACATCGAGCGCTGGTACCTCCACCGCTTCAAGCGGCTGCGGGAGACCGCGTTCCAGGACCCGTCGTCGTACTTCCGCAGGTACACCCAGGTCTCCGAGGAGGAGTCCCTCGACTACGCCCGCACGATGTGGCGCACCATCAACCGGCCCAACCTCGTGGAGAACATCGCCCCCACCCGGGGCCGGGCCACCCTGGTGCTGCGCAAGGGCCCCGACCACAAGGTCCAGCGCCTCAGCCTGCGCAAGCTGTGACCCGCTGCGATCCGGCCGCCGGTTCCGGTCAGGGGGCGGGGTCGTACGTGAGGTCCTCGACCGGGTCGGTGGAGGCGTCCTCCACCCGCTGCCGGTGTTCCGGGTCCGTGCCGGGCGTGGACCCGGGGCGCGGCTGGGGCGTGTCCAGGGCCTCCTCGATTTCGGCGCCCCAGTCCGTCGTCCCCCGGCCCCGGTCCGACCCGCCGGCCGCGGACCCGCCGGCCGCGGACCCGCTGACCGTGGCCCCGTCCGCCGTCGCCCCCCGGCCCCGGGACGCCGACGGCCGCCCGCCCTCCGCCCCGGAAGCGGTGACCGCCGCCGCCCGCCACTTCTCCGCGGCGGACACGGCCCTGTGCACCGCCGCCTCGTACGCGGCGTCCCGCTCCGCCTCCCAGGCGGCCAGTTCCTGCGCCTCCGCCTGCAGCGCCACGGCTGTCGCCGCCCGGCCCCCGCCCCAGGGCAGCACGGCACCGGCGCCCGCCGCGGCCGTACCGCTCGCCGCCGTCCAGACCAGCGCCACCGTCAGCGCCGTCCGCGCCCGCTTCCCGTTCCGGCTCATCCTCGGGCACCTCTCGCCTCGGCTCACGTGCCCCGAACGGTACTGATCGCAGGTCTCCCGGTGATCACGGGACGACGGCGTTCGGGAAGCACCCGTCGGTCCCTCCCCCCGCGCCCCCGGCCACTACGCTGCCGCCATGCTGCACCTGCGTCTGATCACACCGGCCGAGAAGACCGACGCCGTGGTCCGCCTGATCGAGGGGACGGTCGGCACGACGCACCTGTGCGTGCTGCCGGGCGCGGCCCGCGATCCCGCGGGCGACATGGTGATGTGCGACGTGGCGCGGGAGGCGGGCGACGACCTGCTCGGCGGGCTGCAGCGGCTGGGGCTGGACACGAGCGGTTCCATCGCGGTGGAGAACATCGACCTGTCGCTGTCGAAGCGGGCCGAGGAGGCGGAGGAGGACGCGCCGGGCGAGGCCGCGGACGCGGTGCTGTGGGAGCACCTGACCGAGGCCACCCGGGAGGAGTCGACGCTCTCGGTCACCTATCTCGCGTTCCTCACGCTGGCCACGATGATCGCGGCCTGCGGCGTGGTGCTGGACAACGCGGTCCTGATCGTGGGCGCGATGGCGGTGGGCCCTGAGTTCGGGCCGCTGGCCGGCGTCTGCACCGCGGTCGTGCAGCGCCGGCCCCGTCTCGCGCTGCGCTCGGTGACCGCCCTGCTGGTGGGCTTCGCGGTGGCGATGACGGTGACGGTGGGGTTCAGCCTCTTCATGGACGCGGTGGGGCTGTTCACCGAGGAGCGGCTGGGGGGCGAGCGGCCGCAGACCGGCTTCGTGTACGCGCCCGACTGGTTCTCGTTCGTGGTGGCGGTCCTGGCGGGCGCGGCCGGCACGCTCTCGCTGACGTCCGCCAAGTCCGGCGCCCTGGTCGGCGTCGCCATCTCGGTGACGACGGTGCCGGCCGCCGCGAACGCCGCGGTGGCGCTGAGCTACGGCGACACGGTCCAGACGTGGGGCTCCACCGAACAGCTCCTGCTCAACCTGCTCGGCATCACCCTGGCGGGCACCGCCACCCTGCTGGTCCAGAAACGCTTCTGGGCCGGACAGCACCGGCGGCTGCGCAAGCGCGGTACGACCTGACCGGCGCGGCGCCCCAGTGGCCGCCCGGCGCGGATGGCGGACCGGGGGTGTGCACGCGGCCCGGCGCTCGCGGGGCGCCTCCCCCACCCCCGGCTCCGCTCGAACGGGAGGACCCCGCCGCCCACCCGTGCCGCCCGGGGGTGCCTCCCAGGCCCTCGGGGCACGGGGGGAGGCACGACTGCCCACGGCCCCGGGCGGGGCGGCGGCACCCTCGCCGGACTATCCCAGCGCCGACTTCACCACGTCCGCCAGCCGGCCCGCCACCGAGCGGGCCTGGTCGATGTCCGCGGCCTCGACCATGACGCGGACCAGCGGTTCCGTGCCCGAGGGACGGAGCAGCACGCGGCCCGTCTCCCCCAGCTCGCGCTCGGCCTCGCCGACGGCCGCGGCGAGCTCCGCGGAGGTCTTCACCCGGGTCTTGTCCACGTCCGGCACGTTGACGAGGATCTGCGGGAGGCGCTCCATCACCGAGGCCAGCTCCCGCAGCGTACGGCCGGTCTGGGCGACCCGCGCCGCGAGCAGCAGCCCGGTGAGCGTGCCGTCGCCGGTGGTCGCGTGGTCGAGGACGATGACGTGGCCGGACTGCTCGCCGCCGAGGGCGTAGCCCTTGTCCTTCATCTCCTCCAGCACGTACCGGTCGCCGACCGCGGTCTGCACGAACCGGATGCCCTCGCGCTCCATGGCCAGCTTGAAGCCGAGGTTGGACATCACCGTCGCGACGACGGTGTCGGACCGCAGCGCCGACCGCTCCCGCATCGCCAGCGCGAGCACGGCGAGGATCTGGTCGCCGTCGACCTCCGCACCGGTGTGGTCCACGGCCAGGCACCGGTCGGCGTCGCCGTCGTGGGCGATGCCCAGCGCGGCCCCGTGCTCGACGACCGCGGCCTTCAGCCGGTCGAGGTGGGTCGAGCCGCAGCCGTCGTTGATGTTGAGCCCGTCCGGTTCGGCGCCGATGGTGACGACCTCGGCCCCGGCCCGGGTGAACGCCTCCGGCGAGACCTTCGCGGCGGCGCCGTGCGCCTCGTCGAGGACGATCCTCAGACCGTCCAGCCGGTTCGGGAGGACGCCGACGAGGTGGGCGACGTAACGGTCGAGTCCCTCCTCGTAGTCGCGCACGCGGCCGACGCCGGAGCCGGTCGGACGGTCCCAGGGGGCGCCGGTGCGGTGCTCCTCGTACACGGACTCGATCCGGTCCTCCAGCTCGTCGGCGAGCTTGTGACCGCCGCGGGCGAAGAACTTGATGCCGTTGTCCGGCATGGCGTTGTGGCTCGCGGAGAGCATCACGCCGAGGTCGGCGCCGAGCGCCCCGGTGAGGTACGCCACCGCCGGCGTCGGCAGCACGCCGACCCGCAGGACGTCCACGCCCGCGCTGGCCAGGCCCGCGACGACGGCGGCCTCCAGGAACTCCCCGGACGCGCGTGGATCACGCCCGACCACGGCGGTGGGCCGGTGTCCTTCGAACGTACCCGCCTCGGCCAGTACGTGCGCGGCGGCGACGGACAGGCCGAGCGCCATCTCCGCCGTCAGGTCCAGGTTGGCGACACCGCGCACGCCGTCCGTGCCGAAGAGTCGTCCCACTTGTCCTCCTGAGGGTGCGTCAGTGTCGAAAGCCGTTCCCGGGGCCCGCCGGGGCCGCGCCGAGGCGTCGGACCCGTCCGTGCGGCCGGCGGTCGTGCCGCTGACAGAGTGTGCGATGTGTACGACGGTCGCGATGCGCATGCGGCCCCGCATCCGCGGACACGTGCCGAAGCGGCCATGTCCGACCATCCGATCACATTAGCCTTTGAGCGCCTTGTGCCGTTATACGCCCACAGCGATGAATAAACGAACGCCCCGGCAGCACTGTGGCGTGCCGCCGGGGCGTTCGGAGTACGCGCGAGCGCCGGTGATTTAGCGCTTGCTGTACTGCGGGGCCTTGCGGGCCTTCTTCAGACCGGCCTTCTTGCGCTCGACCGCACGGTCGTCGCGCTTGAGGAAGCCGGCCTTCTTCAGCGGGCCGCGGTTGTTGTCGACGTCCGCCTCGTTCAGCGCACGGGCGACACCGAGACGGAGCGCACCGGCCTGACCGGAGACACCGCCACCCGCGATGCGGGCGATGACGTCGTAACGGCCCTCGAGCTCGAGCACCTTGAAGGGCTCGTTGACTTCCTGCTGGTGCACCTTGTTCGGGAAGTAGTCCTCGAGGGTGCGACCGTTGATCTTCCACTTGCCGGTGCCCGGGACGATCCGGACGCGGGCGATGGCGTTCTTGCGACGGCCCAGGCCGGCGGCCGGCTGGGGCTCACCGAAGCGGGAGGCCATGGACTCCGAGGTGTACTCGCCCTCGACGGGCACCTCGGACTCGGTGGTGTAGCTGTCGATGTCAAGCTCTTCGAGCGGCTGCTCGGCAGTGGTCTCGGCCACGATTCTCCTCAGATTCTCTTCAGTCTTAGGGGGTGGCCGGACTTACTGCGCGACCTGGGTGATCTCGAACGGCACCGGCTGCTGGGCAGCGTGCGGGTGCTGGTCGCCCGAGTAGACCTTCAGCTTGGAGAGCATCTGACGGCCCAGGGTGTTCTTGGGGAGCATGCCCTTGACGGCCTTCTCGATGGCCTTCTCGGGGTTCTTGTCGAGCAGCTCGTCGTAACGGACGGAGCGCAGACCACCCGGGTAGCCGGAGTGGCGGTACGCCATCTTCTGGGTCCGCTTGTTGCCGGACAGGTGCACCTTGTCGGCGTTGATGATGATGACGAAGTCACCGGTGTCGACGTGGGGCGCGTAGATCGGCTTGTGCTTGCCGCGCAGGATGGAGGCCGCAGTGGAGGCCAGACGACCCAGGACCACGTCCTGAGCGTCGATGACGTGCCACTGGCGCGTCACATCGCCGGGCTTGGGGCTGTACGTACGCACGGTTCGTAGCCTTCGCTTCTTCAGTGAATGAGTCCTGACAAGGTCACCGAAGACGATCACGACAGCCCTGACCGCACAGCGGTGACGCAAACCGCGTGCTGGTCGCTGGTCATCGGCCCGGTGGACCGGTGTAAGGGCCCCTCACGTGAGAATGAGTAAGCCACTACACACAACGAAAATGCAGGATACCCATCCTCGGCCGGACGGGTCAAAACGAGCCCGCCCGGAATGGGCTACGCCGATTCTACGGCCGTGCGCCGCTCCCCCGACGCCCCACCCGGGCGGTCCGCCTCCCGCGTCCCCCGTACGCAGTGGTGGGCGACCGTCGCCGCCAGCGCGCACAGCGTGAAGGAGTCGCGGAAGGCCCGGCGCCGGTCCGCCTCCAGCCACGGCCAGGTCACCCCCGGCAGCTGCGGCACCAGGGCGAGCCAGAACCAGGGCCGCCGCGCCACCGCGCCGGCGTACGGCAGACCGGCGAGCAGCAGCGGCAGGACGACCAGGAGGTAGTGGTTGTAGGAGGGGCGGGACACCAGGAACGCCGAGAGCATCAGCCCCGCGGACGTCTCCGCCAGCCGCAGCTCCGCCGGACCCGGACCGCGCCAGCGCCGGTACGCGCACACCACTCCCGCGGCGGCCGCGAACAGCGCGAGCGGCGCGGCCACGGCCACGGGCACGCCGAGCCGGGGCAGCACGGCCGCCGGCGAGGCCTCGTAGAGCCGTACGAAGGCGTCGTCGCCGCTCAGCAGGAAGGGCAGGGTGCGGGTGAGGAAGCCCGCGGGGTCGGGCAGGAACAGCGCCGCCACCGCCGAGGCGACCGCCGGGACCAGCACCAGCACCGCCAGCGCCCGCCACCGGCGCGCGAAGAGGAACAGCAGCGCCATCGGCGCGAGCAGCGGCTTCAGCGCCACGGCCACCCCGATGACGGCGCCCGCCGCGACCCACCGGCCCCGGCTCGCCAGCAGCAGGCACAGCGGCAGCGCCAGCGCGGCCGTCACCGTCCAGTTCCCCAGCCGCACCAGCTGCCCGAACGGCGCGAAGCCCGCCGCGAGGCCCAGCAGCCCGAGGACGGCGAGCCTGCTGCGCAGCGGCACCCGGTGCAGCCGCAGGGCGCAGGCCCAGCCCAGCGCGAGGGCCAGGACCACCGCCACCGGCACGGCCACACCGAGCACGGACCGCGGCAGCAGCGCCTGCGGGGCGGCGGCCAGGACCGCGCTGGGGAAATAGAGGAAGTGCCGGTCGTCGTAGGGCGAGCCGCCGTCCAGCCAGGTCCGCGCGGCGTCCACGACGATCCCGTTGTCCATGCCCCCGTCCGAGGTCACCCGCACCGTGTGCGCCGTCAGCGCCCCCAGCACGGCCACGAGTCCGGCCCACGACCGGCCGCCCGCAGGTCGCACCAACCACCCGGAGATGTCGCTTTTGCCGGTCGCCATGCGGGCAACGCTAGGGCCTGCCCGGCCCGTTGGGACGGACCAGCACACCCCTTGCCCCGTCTAAGATGCGCCCCATGAGCTTTGGGCAGGGGGGACCTCCGCAGCAGTGGGATCCCTGGAAACCGAATTCCCAGCAGCCGTGGAACAGCGGCGACGGCGGCCAGTCACCCGACTGGGCCGCGCTCGCCGACGCGTCCGAAGCCCGCGCCAAGCGGCGCCGGCTGCTGTTCATCGGCGGCGGCGCGCTCGCCACCATCGCGATAGGCACGGCCGTGGCGGTCGCCGTCGTCTCGGCCAACGGCGGCGACGAGGCCTCGCCGGGCACCGCCTCCCAGCTGCCCGGGGGCTCCGACGTCGCCCTGCCGAGCCCCACGGGCACGGTCCCGTCGTTCGCCCCGACGAGCGCCCCGCCGCCGCTGGACCCGAAGGACTTCATCGCCAGCGCGAAGAAGGACAAGGCCCCGCTGAGCCCCGACATCCTCTTCCCCGGCACCCAGCTGACCATGGGCGCGACGGTGTACAAGAAGGGCCCGACGGCGGACACCGAGGACTGCGCCTCGGCCGCGAAGTCCACGCTCCCGAAGGTCCTGAACGACAACGGCTGCACCCGTCTGATCCGGGTCACCTACACCAAGGACGACATGGCGGTGACGGTCGGCGTGGCCGTCTTCGACACCGAGGCCCGGGCGACCAGGGCCAAGCAGCAGGCCGACAAGAAGAGCATCGTCAAGTCGCTGTCGGGCGGCGGCGTCAAGGACTTCTGCGCCGGCGCGGTCTGCCGCTCCACCACCAACTCCTACGGCCGCTACGCCTACTTCACCCTCACCGGCTTCACCGCCGGCAAGGACGTGACGACCAAGGACACAGCCGTCTTCACCACCGGCGACGACCTGCAGGAGTTCACGTTCCGTCAGATCCGCCGCAGGGGCGTGGCCCAGGCGTCGGCGGCGGCGAACGAGTAGCGCCGCCGCCGGGCGGGGCGCGTCACAGCCGCTTGGCGCTGCGGAGCGTCTTGGCGTAGTAGCCGTTGCCGTCCAGGCGGGAGACGCCGCCGATGTCGCCGATGGTCGGGCCGTTGACCTCCTCCCGGCTGGAGACGAAGATCAGGTGGCCCTCGGTGTCGTAGCCGAGCACCATGCCCACGTGGTCCAGCCGGTCCTTGGTGCGCGCGTCGAGCTTGAAGAAGACGAGGTCGCCGGGCTGGAGCTGATCGATATTGGACGGCCGGTCGTCCGGTGACACCCCGGCCAGCGGGAGCACGTCGACGCCCTCCTCGGAGCGGGCCATGCCGTTCGCGGTGCGGGGCAGGCCGTCGCCGGTGCCCGTGTCCGAGGACATCAGCGGGTAGCGGGCGCGGTAGCCGAGCACCATGCGGATGAAGCCGGAGCAGTCCAGGGACTTGGCGCGCATGGCCTCCGGGGTGCCGAACGTGCCGTCCCGGAAGGGGTACTGGACGCCGAGGTAGTCGTAGAAGTCGGACTGCTCCAGGCGCAGGTCGCCGCCCTCGGCGCCGGTGGTGTTCAGTGGTCCGAAGTTCGCGTCACCGGCGTAGACGACGCCCTGTTCGTCCTTCTTCTGCGGGGCGCCCGCCACGTACTGGAAGGCGAAGGCGAACAGGTCGTCCTCCTTGCTGTCCCGGTACTCGGCGTACCACTCCTCGAACCACTTCTCCTTCTCGGCGCCCTTCTTCCAGGCTTCGGGCATGAGCCGGACCCAGTCCGTGGTGGAGACCTTGGAGGAGGTCGAGGTCGGCTCCTCGAAGGTGCGCGCCGGTCCGGTCAGCGTGGCGGTGCGCGCCCCGTCGGTGAAGACGGCCTGGATCTTGCCGCTCCCGTCGCGCAGCACGGAGCGCGCGGGGTTCTCCAGCCGGGACCAGCGCGCCTCACCCCGGTCCTTCGAGGTGCCGCCGGATCCGCCGCCCCCGTCCAGGACGCCGACGTTCCTGACCTCCGTGACGCCCGGCTCCTCCTGCTTGCGCAGTTCCAGGGTCAGGTAGCCGGAGGTCGCGACGAGCACCAGCACCACGAGGCCCGAAACGACCGGCCGCGACTTCTTCTTCGCTTTCCCTGCCACCGTTCACTCCTCGGTTGTCATTCGGTTCTCAACGGTCTCGGTGCTTCTCAGACGGTGGGCATGACGCCGAGCAGCAGGCCGGCGGCGACGACGATGTAGGCCATGAGGGAGACGGTGCCCGTGGCCAGCAGAGTGGCGCCCTTGGGCTGACGCACCATCTGGTAGGCGACCAGGCCGGGCACGATGAAGCCGAGGGTCTGGTTGCCGTACAGGAGCGGGAACTCGATCGAGAGCACGATCATCACCGTGGCCTGGAGCAGCACGCCCAGCAGCACCACCGCGGCGAACAGCCGCTTGCCGTAGAGGATCACCAGCCGCTGCATGATCTTGGTGCCCGCGTAGGTCAGCGCGGTGACGCCCACCATCATGGCCGCGCGCTGGAGGTCCTCGATGAGGGTCAGCGCGATCCATCCCGGCGTGATCATGCCACCGGGGGACAGATTGGTGGTGAGGTAGCACAGCAGCGAGAAGAACAGGCCTATGGCGATGCCCAGGGCGGCCATCTCGGGGGTCAGTGCGGCGGTGGTCAACGGGGTCTCCGGGCGGGTGAACGGGGCGGGCGAGGCGGGCGGCTCGCGTGGGGTCAGTGGCGCGGATACGGTCCGTCGCCCTCCGCGGTCGGATACCGGTTTCCGTCGTGGGGCCCGTCCGGATCGGCGAAGAACGGGTCGTCGTAGTACGGATAGGGCTCCGGCAGGGGGTCGTACTGCTGCTCCTGTCCGTACGGCGCGTACGGGCCGTTCGGCTGGGCCGGGAGGCGGACGACCGGGATCTCCTGGGTCTGCGTCGCCTGGTAGCGCTCCTCGTACGCCGTCGGGTAGGACGCGAACGGGTCGAGGCGCGGCGCCTGGGCCGGAGCCGCGGCGGCCGGGCCCGGTGCCGGGACGCCGGTGTCGCTGTCGTCGGCCGGGAGCTCGGCCAGGTACTCCAGGAGTTCCTCACCCTGGCCGTGGATGTTGCCGATGGCGACCAAGGAGGAGCCGTCGGACATGCGGCCGAGCAGGGCAGGCATGAACTCGTCGGCGGACCGCCGCTCGCCGCCCAGGTCGACCGCCCGGTCGCGCCACTCGGCGGGGATGGCGTCGATGGCGCTCTTGGACGGGTGTCCGATGACGAAGACGTTGTCCGGCTGCAGGTCGGGGATGATCTCGCCCATCTGCCCGTTGCGCTCCACACGGTCCGGACGGCAGTTGATCACGACGTTGAGCGGGCGGCGGATCGCCCCGAGGTCGAGCAGCTGGTTGATGTTCATCAGCGTCGACTCGGGGTCGTTGGCGGCGAAGACGTTGGCGAAGGCGAGCCTCTTGCCGTCGGGGGCCACGTAGCGCTCCACGGAGAGCACGCCGGGGTCCGGCGGGGCGTCGTACATGCCCTGGAGGGCGACCTCACGCTCCACTCCCAGCAGCTCGGCGACGACCAGGGCGATCGCCACGTTCTCCTTGAAGGTGAACCAGCTGAAGCCGCGCAGCTCCTCGTCGGTGACCATCTCGGGGTCGGCGTAGACCAGCTCGCAGTTACGCGCGTCCGCCTCCTCCTGAAGAATGTGGAAGCGCTCCTTCTCCGCGGTGACGCAGATGCCGTTCTCGGGCATCGAGCGGCACAGCGAGCGGGCCACGTCGTCCAGGGTGGGGCCCATCTCGGCGAGGTGGTCCTCGCGGACGTTGCACAGCACGCCGATCGTGGAGCGGATCAGCTTGCTCTGGTTGACCTCCTGGAGGGCCGGCATGACCGCCATGCACTCGATGACGAGGGCGTCGGGGCGGTAGGTGGCGGCCCGGCGGACGATGCCGATCTGCTCGACGACGTTGGCGATGCCGAACTTGCGGTAGACCGGCTCCTCGGTGGCGTCGGGGTGGATGAAGCGCGCGGCCGTTCCGGTCGTCTTGGCCACCGTGACCAGGTCACCGCCGCGCAGCGCGCCCGCACACAGCCGGGTGATGGAGGACTTGCCGCGGATGCCGTTGACCAGCACGCGCGACGGGATGGAGTGCAGGGCGGCGTAGTGCCGCCGCTGTTCCACGATGCCCGCGACGAGCAGGAAGAGGCTGCCGACCAGCAGGACGAAGTAGAGGTAGAGCACGGCGGGTCACCTTCCTCCGGAGCCGAGCCGGGGCCCGGCGGACCGGCGTGCCTGGTTCTGTCGGCGGGCCTGCAGCTGCTGGCGGATCAGCTCGAGGCTGCGGACGACGGCCCCGACCTCGTCCTGGTAGCGGGGGAAGTGCACGGTCTTGAGGTCTCCGTCAGCGAGTTTCTCGGCACTGGTGGCCAGGTCCCGCAGCGGCCGCGCGACCACCAGGTACACCCAGCCCAGGCAGACCACGATCGCGGCGAGACCGAGCAGTCCGGCGAGGACGCTGCGGTCCTCGCGCTCGTAGGCGGCGATCTGGAAGTGCTTGGCGTTCTGCCAGCTGACCACGGTCCAGCCGAGGTCGGACGCGACGCCGCCACCGGAGAAGGGGGCCGCGGCGGCGACGGTGACGTCGCCGCCCCCGCGGAGGAGCAGACCGTTCTCGACGGGTCCGGCGCCGACCGGCACGTTGCCGGCCCGCACCAGGTCGGGCAGGGCGTCGTTCGGCAGGTCCTCGAAGGCCAGGAAGCCGTCGCTGGCGGCGAGGGTGTCGGCGTCGGCGTTCACGATCCGGACCTCTCCGAGACCGGGCCGCTTCAGCAGCGAGTTCAGGAACTCCACGCGCACCTCGCCGACGAGCGTGGTCCCCTTGTCCCCGGGCACCGGCGCGCCGGTCTGGATCACGGGCTTCTTGCCGCCCTTGCCGGAGACCCGGACCAGGGGCAGGTCCTTGTCGTCGCTCCAGTCGTGCGGGCCGCCGCCGGCCCGGGCGACGACCTCGCCGGCGTCGTCCACGACGTACAGCGCCTGGTAGCGGGTGTGCTCGCGCAGGGCGTCCTCCAGCAGATCGCCGGTGGCGTCGGGGTCGTCGGCGTCGATCAGGCGGGAGGTGGAGACCAGGTCGGCCTGGGCCTCGTTCAGTGCCCTGCGGACCCGGTCGGCGACCAGGTCGGTACGGTCGCGCTGGTCGTTGACCATGGTGGCGGGCACGCTGACCGAGTCGTCGGTGCGGTTCAGCAGCAGACCGACGGGCACGCACCACAGCAGCAGCAGAACGGCGGTCACCGCGAGCGGCACCCGTACGCCGAGGCGGACCCCGCCGCGCCCTGCGCCGGGCCCCTCGCCGTCGCCGGAGCCGTTGAGCTGAATCCGCAGGCGTTCCAGGGCGTCTCCGATCCGGGCGGCCTCTCCCCAGCGGGGCACCGAGACGGGCCGGGTCAGGTCGCCCCGGGCGAGCCGGCGGGACTCCAGGAACAGCCGCAGCAGCGGCCGCTGCACGGCCGCCCACAGCACGGCCGCGGCCAGCAGACCGACCGCGATCAAGGCGCCGGCCGCGATCAGTCCGTACAGTTCCCGGCCGGTGTCGGCGGCGCCCTGCTGCTGGACCACGGGGAGCATGGCCACGACGGTGAGGCCGAGGCCGGCGGCGACGCTGTCCTTCTCCTCCGGGTCGGAGGAGGCGAGCGAGGCGTATCCGGCGGTGGCGATCCGTCCGTTGTAGTCGTCGCCCAGCAGGGCCCCGCTGACACCGGGGTAGCCGCGGGAGCCGGGCTCCTTGGCGCTGACCGGGTGTTCCTCGGTGCGGGCGGCGGCCTGGTCGGAGAGCCGGGACATCTGCTTCTGCAAGAAGGTGAGTTCGTCGCGCTCCTGGTCGGAGTTGAGGGCCTCGGACTGCTCGAAGCCTTCGGTGGCGAGGACCTCGCCGTCCCGGGCCACGACCGCCATGCTGCGGAACGGCCCCAGGTTGATGGCGGGCACGGACAGACTGTTGGAGGCGATCAGCAGCTGCTGCGGCCGGTCCTCGCGGTCGAGGACGGCCATCGTCATCAGCCGGACGTCCCCCGTCTCCAGCCGCACCATGCGTGGGGTGAGCGCGTGCTCGCCGGTGAGGACGTCCTTGTCGAGCCAGGCGAGAGGAATCCTTTCACCGCGCGCGGCGAGCACATCCCCGCTCTCGAGGTCCAGCACCGTGGTGCCGGTCCACTTCTGATAGGTCTTCCCCAGGTCGGACAGGATGTCCTCCGGCTCGACCCGCTTCCCCTTGTTCAGCGCTTCGGCGGTGCGCTGGAGGTCCGTGACCCGCTCGTCGATCGAGGCGCGCAGCGCGATGGCGCCGTCCTCCGCGAAGTGTTGCTGCGAGGTCTGCACGGCCTGGGGGACCACGGGATCGCCGCCCGGACCGAGCACCTTCGCCGTCAGGCCGGCCAGGGCCACGATCAGCAGGCACAGCACGGCGATCGGGGGACGGATGCCGCCCAGGAGCGGCATGTCCGCACGCCTGCGGCTGCGTCGCCGCCTCGTCCTCTCGGAGTTCGCGGCACGACTCGGTGTCACCGGTTTTCTTCCTTGGTCGCTGCGGGATACCCAGCGTCCGCTGGACGCACCGCTCGCGCGGTCGTGCGACGCCGTCACTCAAAAGACTGATAAACGATGAAAAGGTTGCACTTCGAATGCGAGGGGGTACCTGTGGTTCTCGTCACTTCTCCAGGGACAGTGGCTTCAGGCCATCGCCCCCCGGAGCACCGCGATTGAAGAGGAACCCTCGGGTACGGTCCGCCGCGAGCCGGTAGCGGGCGAGTCGCTCCTCGGAGAGGTCTCCCGGCTCGTCCAGCACGCTCTGCACGTCCACCAACCGGTGGTCCTCGACCGCGCCGTCGGGCAGCTCCTCACCGGGCTCCACCTCCGGCGGGATGTCCACCAGCGTGGTGCGGTAGCGGGCGGTGACGTCCCAACCGTCGGTCGCTTCCCGGAATTCGAACCAGCCGATCGCCCCTTCCTCGGTCAGCCCGGTCGGGGAGGAGTGACGCGCCACCTGGTTGCCGAGGCTGTAGGCGATCCACGTGCCGTTGACCTTCTGGATCGGCTGGACCACGTGAGCGTGATGTCCGATCACCAGGTCGATCCCGGTCTCCTCGGTGATCCGCCGGGCCAGGTCCAGCTGGGGCACACTCGGCTCGTTGTAGTGCTCCAGGCCCCAGTGGATCGAGAGGATCACCACCTCGGCCCCTTCCTTGCGGGCCCGGCTCTCGGCCTTCTTGATCTCCCCCGTGCTGCTCCGGTTGAGGGCCCAGCGCTTGTTCTCGGGCGCGGGGTTGAGGAAGGACTCCCACGAGTACGAGAGGTGCGCGACCTTGACGCCGTTGACGTCACGGATGTTGATCTTCTCGGCCTCCTCGGCGGTCCGCGCCGAGCCGGTGTGCCCGAGGCCCACCTCGTCCATGGTGTCCAGGGTGTTCCGTACGCCCTTCATGCCGTGGTCGTAGGTGTGGTTCGAGGCGGTGGAGCAGGTGTCGTACCCCACGCCCTTGATCGCCTTCAGGACCTGCGGGGGTACCAGGAATTCCGGATATCCCTCGAAGGGGCCCTCGGGCTTCCCGACGGGTGTCTCCATGTGGCAGATCGCCAGGTCGGCCTTGCTGATGACCGGCTTCACCCCGGCGAGCAGCGGACCGAAGTCCAGCCCCGCCTCGCCCTCGCCGGTCTCCTCGGCATCCTTGGCCGCCTGCTCGACCAGCTCGGGATGGATGAGGATGTCCCCCGCGGCGGCCACGGTGAACGAGCGGCCACCCGCCTTCGCCCCCGGCTCCACGGTCGCGGAGCCGCACGCGGTGGCGAGGGACGCGACGGCCACCAGGACCGCTACGGCACGACCCATACGGAGAGACTTACGGAATGTCACCGAAACATGTTCACACGCCCCACACAGGCGCCTCCGGCTTTACCGTCACAAGACAGTCACACTTCCTGTGCTTTCTTGGTCTGATCGGTTTGCTCCTGGCACTCACGTCCTGCCAGAAATCCTCCGAGTCCTCTGCGAAGGATTCCGATCCGAGCACCCGGGAACTGGCCGATCTGCGCGGTCGTGTCCTGTCGTACACGGAGGAACTGGTCCCGGACGGCCCCTACACGCCGCCCGACGAGGGGCAGCGCGCCCGGCTCGCCCGGGGCGTCGGGCGTCTGCTGGAGGGCGACGCGCGTGGGGCGGAGCGACTGCTCGCCCCGATCGGCCTCGGTGTCACCCGGCTCACCGACACCGAGTCCGGCCGCCGCTACGACGAGGTCGCGGCCACCGGCCCGGGCGAGAGCGCACGATGGGGCCGGCTGTACGTGAACGCGGACTCCCGCCTCCGCTGGAGCGCCCAGGTGCCGCACCCCGTCTCCGACCGGGACACCGAGGCACTCGGCGTCCGGCTGCTGGAGGACACCCCCGGCGGGGCCCTGGTCCTGGCCGGCGCCCACCGCCGGGCCGGGCGGGGCGATGCCGCCGATGTCGCCCACCGCGAGGACAGCGCCTTCCACACCATCGTCGTGGAGCTGCAGAAGCGTGACGTGCCCGGCGTTCAGCTGCACGGCTTCGCCGAGTCCACCACGGACCGCTACGACGCCGTCCTGTCCACCGGCGCCGCGGAGAGCGCGCCCGAGGAGGTCACCGCCCTCGCCGACCGCATGGAGTCGGACGGACTGCGGGTCTGCCGGGGCTGGTCGGCGCGCTGCCCCCTGGAGGGCACGACGAACGTCCAGGGCCGGGCGGCCCAGCGGCAGCACGCGACCTTCGTCCACCTGGAGCTCGCCCCCGGCGCCCGGGGTGACGGTCGTGACGCCGACGGGGCGGCGACCGCCGTGGCCGGCCTGCTCGCCGCCTGGGCCGACGACTGAGCCGCCCACGCCGGATCAGCAGCAGCGGGCCGTCGGCAGGGTCCGCCTGTTGCGGGCCTCCCTGCTGCGGGCGGCGAGGAGGTCGTCGGCCGGGTAGCCGACCTCCTCCAGGGTCAGGCCGTGCGGGCGCACCACGTGGACGGCCGAGTCCCGCACGCCCGCCGCCAGCACCTCGCCCGGCCAGTCGGGCGGGCGGTGGCCGTCGCCGACGAACAGCAGCGCGCCGATCAGCGAGCGGACCATGTTGTGGCAGAAGGCGTCGGCCCGGACGGTCGCCGTGACGATCCCGTCCTCGCCGCGCACCAGGCTCAGCTCCTGGAGCGTGCGGATGGTCGTCGCGCCCTCGCGCCGCTTGCAGTAGGCGGCGAAGTCGTGCTCCCCCAGCAGCCCGCGGGCCGCCTCGTTCATGGCGTCCACGTCGAGCGGCCAGTCGTGCCACAGCACGTGGCCGCGCAGCAGCGGGTCCACCCCGCCGGGGTTGTCGGTGACCCGGTAGGCGTAGCGCCGCCAGATCGCGGAGAACCGGGCGTCGAACCCGGCGGGCGCCTCCCTGAGCGCCCACACCCGCACGTCCCTCGGCAGTCGTCCGGCGAGCCGCTTGAGCAGCTTCGTGTGGTGCTCGGCCCACACCTCCCGCTCCAGGTCGACGTGCGCGACCTGACCGCGCGCGTGCACACCGGCGTCGGTCCGCCCGGCCACCGTCAGCTCGTACGTCGTCGCGCCGGACCGCGTCACGGTCCGCAGCGCGTCCTCGATCTCCCCCTGCACGGTCCGCCGGCCCCCGGCCTGCTTGGCCCACCCGGAGAAATCGGTCCCGTCATAGGAAAGGTCCAACCGGACCCGCACGAACCCTGGCTGCACTTCGTCACTCACGTACAGATCCTCTCAGACACACGAAAGCGGGCCCGTCCCTGGAAGGAACGGGCCCGCAACGCGCCCCTCAGGGGCGCGGGGCCGTACGGACACGCGGCTCCGCCGCGCGGGCGCGACCGGCCACGACGGCGCCGCGGACGAACGGCCCCGGCAGAACGCCTACGCGTCCTTCGACTCCTCGGCGGCCTCGTCGGCCTTGGCCTCGGTGGTCTCCTCGGCCTTGGTCTCCTCGGCCTTGGCCTCGGTGTCCTTGGCCTCGGCGTCCTTGGCGGCGCGCTTGGTCGCGGCCTCGGCCTCGCCGGTGGCCTGCTGCTGCACCGTCAGCGCCTCGACCAGCTCGATGACGGCCATGGGCGCGTTGTCGCCACGGCGGTTACCGATCTTGGTGATGCGGGTGTAGCCACCGGGACGGTTCTCGTACCGCGGGCCGATCTCGGTGAAGAGCGTGTGGACGATGCTCTTGTCCGTGATCACCTGGAGCACCTGGCGGCGGTTGTGAAGGTCGCCCTTCTTCGCCTTGGTGACCAGACGCTCGGCGTACGGACGCAGCTTGCGCGCCTTCGCCTCGGTGGTGGTGATGCGGCCGTGCTCGAACAGCGCCTTCGCGAGGTTCGCGAGGAGCAGCTTCTCGTGCGCGGCGCTGCCGCCCATACGGGCACCCTTGGTGGGCCTCGGCATGGTGTTTCTCCTAGGTGTCTGCCCCGGCCGTATCAGGTACCGGGGTCAGTATCCGAGCAGACGGTTGTCTGTCGGAGACCCCGCGCCCCTGCAGGGGCGCGGGGAACTGCGCGACCAGCCACGGCGGGCCCGCAGCCAGGTACGGACGACGAGTCCCGAGCTCTCAGTACTGCTCGGTCTCGACGAAGCCCGCGTCCGCGTCGTCGTCCGCGCCGAAGGCGTCCGCGGCGGCGGTCGGGTCGAATCCGGGCGGGCTGTCCTTCAGGGCCAGGCCCATGCCGGCCAGCTTCGCCTTGACCTCGTCGATCGACTTCGCGCCGAAGTTGCGGATGTCGAGCAGGTCCGCCTCGGAGCGGGCGACGAGCTCACCCACGGAGTGGATGCCCTCGCGCTTGAGGCAGTTGTACGACCGGACGGTGAGCTCCAGCTCCTCGATCGGCAGCGCCAGGTCGGCGGCGAGCGCGGCGTCCGTCGGCGACGGGCCCATGTCGATGCCCTCGGCGTCGATGTTGAGCTCGCGGGCCAGACCGAACAGCTCGACCAGGGTCTTGCCGGCGGAGGCCATGGCGTCACGGGGACGCATCGCCTGCTTGGTCTCGACGTCGACGATCAGCTTGTCGAAGTCGGTGCGCTGCTCGACACGGGTCGCCTCGACCTTGTAGGTGACCTTGAGGACCGGCGAGTAGATCGAGTCGACCGGGATGCGCCCGATCTCCTGACCGACCTGCTTGTTCTGCACGGCGGAGACGTAGCCGCGACCGCGCTCGACGGTCAGCTCCATCTCCAGCTTGCCCTTGCCGTTGAGCGTGGCGAGGACGAGGTCGGGGTTGTGCACCTCGACACCGGCCGGCGGCGCGATGTCGGCGGCGGTGACCAGACCCGGACCCTGCTTGCGCAGGTACATCACGACCGGCTCGTCGTGCTCGGAGGAGACGACCAGCTGCTTGATGTTGAGGATCAGGTCGGTGACGTCCTCCTTGACGCCCGGCACGGTGGTGAACTCGTGCAGGACGCCGTCGATGCGGATGCTGGTGACAGCGGCTCCGGGGATCGACGAGAGGAGCGTGCGGCGCAGGGAGTTGCCGAGGGTGTAGCCGAAGCCCGGCTCCAGCGGCTCGATGACGAACCGGGAGCGGAACTCGTCGACGACCTCTTCGGTCAACGAGGGACGCTGAGCGATCAGCATGGAGTGAATCCTTCAGTCAGGGGCGCCCGCTATTTGACGCCCGACTCTGTACTGCAAGGGTACGGGCGGTACGACCCGGAAGAGCCGTACCGCCCGGAAATCCCTGACGAAGCGAGGTCAGACGCGACGGCGCTTCGGCGGACGGCAGCCGTTGTGCGGGGTCGGGGTGACGTCCTGGATGGAGCCGACCTCGAGGCCCGTGGCCTGCAGGGAGCGGATGGCGGTCTCACGACCGGAACCCGGGCCCTTGACGAACACGTCGACCTTGCGCATGCCGTGCTCCTGGGCGCGGCGGGCGGCCGACTCGGCGGCCATCTGCGCGGCGAACGGCGTGGACTTCCGGGAGCCCTTGAAGCCGACGTGGCCGGCGGAGGCCCAGGAGATCACGTTGCCGGACGGGTCCGTGATCGACACGATCGTGTTGTTGAACGTGCTCTTGATGTGCGCGTGGCCGTGAGCGACGTTCTTCTTTTCCTTGCGGCGCACCTTCTTGGCAGCGCCCTGACGACCCTTGGGGGGCATCTATAACTCCTACGGGAGGTGGTCGGTCCTGCAGCAAGACCGCTGGATGAGCGTCCGCTGAGGACTACTTCTTGCCCGGCTTCTTCTTGCCGGCGATGGCGCGACGCGGGCCCTTGCGGGTACGCGCGTTGGTGCTGGTGCGCTGACCGCGGACGGGCAGACCGCGACGGTGACGCAGACCCTGGTAGGTGCCGATCTCGACCTTGCGGCGGATGTCGGCCTGGATCTCGCGACGGAGGTCACCCTCGGTCTTGATGTTGTTGTCGACGTACTCGCGGATCGCGACGAGCTGCTCCTCGGAGAGGTCGCGGACGCGGGTGTTCGGGTCGACGCCGGTGGCGGCCAGCGTCTGCTGCGAAAGGGTCCGGCCGATGCCGAACACGTAGGTGAGGGCGATCTCCACGCGCTTTTCGCGCGGGATGTCAACACCGGAAACGCGTGCCATTCAATGGCTCCAGTTGATTGTCGGAGGTCTTCCACAGGACCGGATCCCAGCCCGCCGTACCAGGTACGGACCGGGTCCCCGGCCTCCGAGCCGGGGGTGTCGAGCCGTGCGGCTCGGGTCCTGCGTATGAACGTGTACTGCTCGCGTCGCGCGAATTTCTGCGGAAGTCGCAGAGGGTGGATCGTGCTGCGGTCAGCCCTGGCGCTGCTTGTGGCGCGGGTTCTCGCAGATGACCATGACCCGACCGTGACGGCGGATCACCCTGCACTTGTCGCAGATCTTCTTGACGCTCGGCTTGACCTTCATGGGTGTGAGGTTCTCCGGGTCAGTGCCATCACCCCGGCGGGCCGGGGAGCGGGCAAGATCTACTTGTACCGGTAGACGATCCGGCCACGCGTCAGGTCGTACGGAGAAAGCTCCACCACGACCCGGTCGTCAGGGAGGATGCGGATGTAGTGCATGCGCATCTTGCCGCTGATGTGTGCCAGGACCTGGTGGCCGTTCTGGAGCTCGACCTTGAACATGGCGTTCGGCAGAGACTCGACGACAGTGCCCTCGATCTCGATGGCACCTTGCTTCTTGGCCACGCTTCGCCCTTCGAATCGACTACCTTGATCGACTCTGGCGTGCACCGCGTGGAACACATGCAGACATGCGGGTGCACAAGAGCCGACGAGTCAGTCTACGTCAGCGCACCCGGAAACACGAATCGGGGAAGTCTGCCCCATGAAGCCGATCCTTAACCGAGCGGATCCGGAGCCGCCGTGACGCCCATCTCCGCGAGCTTCGCCTTGCCGCCGTCGGGGGCGGTCAGGACCAGGGGGCCCTGCTCGGTGAGGGCGACCGAGTGCTCCCAGTGGGAGGACCAGGTGCCGTCGGTGGTGACGACCGTCCACTCGTCGGAGAGGACCTTCGTCTTCGGGGTGCCCAGGGAGACCATCGGCTCGATGGCGAGGCAGAAGCCCGGGACCAGCTTGGGGCCCTTGCCCCGCTTGCGCTCGACGTAGTTCAGCAGGTGCGGGTCCATGTGCATCTCGGTGCCGATGCCGTGGCCGCCGTAGTCCTCGACGATCCCGTACTTGCCGCCCCCCGGCTTGGGCTGGCGGCGGATGTACGTCTCGACGGCCCGGGAGATGTCGACGAGCCGGTTGCCCTGCTTCATGGCCGCGATGCCGGCCCACATCGACTCCTCGGTCACCCGGGAGAGCTCGATCAGCTCCGGGGAGTGGCCGGAGCCGACGAACGCGGTGTAGGCGGCGTCGCCGTGCCAGCCGTCGACGATCGCGCCGCAGTCGATGGAGATGATGTCGCCGTCCTTGAGGACGACGTCGTCGGAGGGGATGCCGTGCACGACGACCTCGTTCACCGAGGTGCAGATCGTCGCGGGGAAGCCGCCGTAGCCGAGGAAGTTCGGCTTGGCGCCGTGCTCCGCGAGCACCTTGCGGGCGACCTGGTCCAGGTCCTTCGTCGTGGCACCGGGCACGGCGGCCTCGCGGGTGGCCGCGTGGATGGCGGCGACGACCAGCCCCGCCTCGCGCATCTTGGCGATCTGCTCGGGGCTCTTGATCTGCACCATGGGGACGACGGCCTTTCCGGGACCAGGGGAAGTGCGGACGCTTCCAACGATACGGGGCCGCGGCGCCGCGCCCGCGGGCGGCCGTGCCTCCCGGCGCCTCCACGGCGCCCCTCCGGGGCCCGGGGCGCCCCGGGGCGACGGGACGCACCCCCTCCGGGGAGGGAGGCACCCCGCCCCCGTCAAGCCGCAGCCGCGGCCCCCGGCGAGGGGACCGCGGCTGCACGCGCCCGTACGACTACTCCCCGCGCTTCAGCGCCTCCAGCGCCCGCCCGGTGACCTCGTCGACCGCCCCCATCGCGGAGATGGTGACGACCAGGCCCTGCGCCTTGTAGTAGTCGATGATCGGCTCGGTCTGCGTGTGGTAGACCTCCAGCCGCGTCCGCACGGTCTCCTCGGAGTCGTCGTCCCGCTGGTACAGCTCACCGCCGCAGACGTCGCACACGCCCTCCTGCTTCGGCGGGCTGTACGTCACGTGGAAGACGTGCGCGGACTTGTTACGGCAGGTCCGCCGTCCGGCGATCCGCCTGACGACCTCGTCCTCGGGGGCCTCCAGGTCGAGTACCGCGTCCAGCTTGACGCCCTCGCTCTGCAGCAGCTCGTCCAGCGCCCCGGCCTGCGACACGTTGCGCGGGAAGCCGTCGAGCAGGAAACCGCCCTCGGCGTCGGGCTGCTCCATGCGGTCCTTGGCCATGGCGATGGTGACCTCGTCGGGAACGAGGTTGCCCGCGTCCATGTAGGACTTCGCGAGCTTCCCGAGCTCGGTCTGCCGGCTGATGTTGGCGCGGAACAGGTCGCCCGTGGAGATGTGCGGGATGCGCAGTTTCTCGGCAAGGCGGGTGGCCTGCGTACCCTTACCGGCACCCGGCGGCCCGACGAGGACGATTCGCATCAGCGGAGGAACCCTTCGTAATTGCGCTGCTGGAGCTGGCTCTCGATCTGCTTCACGGTCTCGAGACCGACACCCACGATGATCAGGATGCTGGTCCCGCCGAACGGGAAGTTCTGGTTCGCCCCGAAACCAACCAACGCCATCGTCGGCACGAGAGAGATCAGACCCAAGTACAGCGAACCCGGCCAAGTGATCCGGTTGAGCACGAAGCTGAGGTACTCAGCGGTCGGTCGGCCAGCCCGGATGCCCGGGATGAAGCCACCATACTTCTTCATGTTGTCCGCGACTTCCTCGGGGTTGAAGGAGATCGCCACGTAGAAGAACGCGAAGAACACGATGAGCAAGAAGTACAGCGTCACGTAATACGGGTGGTCACCGCTGACCAGGTGAGCCTCGATCCAGGTCTTCCACCCGGAGGTCCCGCTGGAGAACTGCGCGATCAGGGCCGGGATGTACAGCAGCGACGAGGCGAAGATGACGGGGATCACGCCCGCCTGGTTCACCTTCAGCGGGATGTAGGTCGACGTGCCGCCGTAGGAGCGGCGGCCGATCATGCGCTTCGCGTACTGCACGGGGATCCGGCGCTGGGCCTGCTCGACGAAGACGACCAGGCCGACCATGACGAACCCGACGAGCATGACGGTGCCGAACTCGATCCAGCCGTCCGCCAGGCTGCCCTGCTCCTTGATGGCCCACAGGGCGGAGGGGAAGGTCGCGGCGATCGAGATGAACATCAGGATCGACATGCCGTTGCCGATGCCGCGGTCGGTGATGAGCTCACCGAGCCACATGACGGTGGCCGTACCGGCGGTCATGGTGATGACCATGGTGATGGTCACGAAGATCGACTGGTCCGGGACGATCTGGCTCGCGACCGGGCAGCCCTGGAACAGGGCACCGCTGCGGGCGGTGGCCACCAGGCCCGTGCCCTGCAGGATGGCCAGCGCCACCGTCAGGTAACGGGTGTACTGCGTGATCTTCGCCGTACCGGCCTGGCCCTCCTTCTTGAGGGCTTCCAGGCGCGGGATCACCACGGTCAGCAGCTGCAGGATGATGCTCGCCGTGATGTACGGCATGATGCCCAGCGCGAAGACCGTGATCTGGAGCAGCGCGCCGCCGCTGAACATGTTGACGAGACCGAACAGACCCTGGTTCGCCTCAGCGGCGTCGATACAGGTCTGGACGTTGCGGTAGTCGACACCCGGGATGGGGATGTGCGTACCGAGCCGGTACACCACGATGATGCCGAGCGTGAAGAGCAGCTTCTTGCGCAGGTCGGGCGTCTTGAACGCCCGGGCGAACGCGGTGAGCACGGTGCCTCCTGCGACCCCCCGCGCAACTGCGTCAAGGGTGACGGTCTTGAGATTCCGACTAAGGACGAATACGTAACGGTCAACTGCCGCCCTGAGTGCCCCACTGGGGCGCCCGAGGTCGGCGGGCAGCCAGGCCACCTTACCGGCGACACCACCGCCCTAGGAACGACCAACCGGGGATACCCCATTTGTGGGGTATCCCCGGTCGGGATCGCTCTACGTCATCGAGACACCTGAACGGGTCAGACGAGCTCGGTGACGGTACCGCCGGCGGCGGTGATCTTCTCCTTGGCGGAGCCGGAGACGGCGTCGACCGTCACCTGCAGCGCCACGGAGATCTCGCCCTGGCCGAGGACCTTGACGAGGCTGTTCTTGCGCACGGCACCCTTGGCCACGAGACCCTCGACGGTGACCTCGCCACCCTCGGGGTAGAGCGCGGCCAGCTTGTCGAGGTTCACGACCTGGTACTCGGTCTTGAACGGGTTCTTGAAGCCCTTCAGCTTCGGGAGGCGCATGTGGAGCGGCATCTGGCCACCCTCGAAGCGCTCCGGAACCTGGTAACGGGCCTTGGTGCCCTTGGTACCACGACCGGCCGTCTTACCCTTCGACGCCTCACCACGACCGACACGGGTCTTGGCGGTCTTGGCGCCCGGGGCGGGACGGAGGTTGTGGATCTTGAGCGGGTTCTGCTCCGCCATGATCAGTCGACCTCCTCGACCGTCACGAGGTGGCGGACGGTGTGCACCATGCCGCGGAACTCGGGGCGGTCCTCCTTGACGACCTGCGTGTTGATGCCCTTGAGACCAAGGGAGCGCAGGGTGTCACGGTGGTTCTGCTTGCTGCCGATGTAGGACTTGACCTGCGTGATCTTGAGCTGCGCCATGATCACACACCCGCCCCGGCACGCGCACGGAGAAGAGCCGCGGGGGCGACGTCCTCGAGCGGCAGACCGCGGCGGGCCGCGATCTCCTCGGGACGCTGCAGGCCCTTGAGTGCCTCCACGGTCGCGTGCACGATGTTGATCTGGTTGTCGGAGCCGAGCGACTTCGACAGCACGTCGTGGATGCCGGCGCACTCGAGCACGGCGCGCACCGGACCACCGGCGATCACACCGGTACCGGGCGACGCGGGCTTGAGCAGCACGACGCCGGCAGCCTTCTCACCCTGGATGGGGTGCGGGATGGTGCCCTGGATGCGGGGAACCTTGAAGAAGTGCTTCTTGGCCTCCTCAACGCCCTTGGCGATGGCGGCCGGCACCTCCTTGGCCTTGCCGTATCCGACACCCACGGTGCCGTCACCGTCGCCCACCACGACCAGCGCGGTGAAGCTGAAGCGACGACCACCCTTCACAACCTTGGCGACGCGGTTGATCGCGACGACGCGCTCAACGTACGCGGTCTTCTCGGCGGCAGCTGCGCCGCCGTCACGGCCCTTCCGGTCCCGCCGCTCGCCGCCACCGGCACCGCCACCGCGGCGCTGGGGTCCAGCCATTGGAATTACCTCTCTCTGTTTCCGCTAGCTACGGAACCGGCTCAGAACTTCAGTCCGGCTTCGCGGGCGGCGTCCGCCAGGGCGGCGATGCGCCCGGCGTACTGGTTGCCACCACGGTCGAACACGACGGCCTCGACACCGGCGGCCTTGGCGCGCTCGGCGACCAGGGCGCCGACCTGCTTGGCCTGCGCGGACTTGTCGCCCTCGCCACCGCGGACGGAGGCGTCCAGGGTGGACGCCGACGCCAGGGTGTGGCCCTTCAGGTCGTCGATCACCTGCGCCACGATGTGGCGGTTGGAACGAGTCACGACCAGGCGAGGACGCTCGGCGGTGCCGGCGACCTTCTTGCGGATCCGGATGTGGCGGCGCTTGATAGCGGCACGCTTGTAGGCGTCGCCCTTGAGGATCTTCTGCCCGTATGCCATGGCTTACTTACCCGCCTTTCCGACCTTGCGGCGGATGACTTCGCCCTCGTACTTGACGCCCTTGGCCTTGTACGGGTCGGGCTTGCGCAGCTTGCGGATGTTGGCCGCAACCTCGCCGACCTTCTGCTTGTCGATGCCCTCGACCGAGAAACGGGTCGGGGCCTCGACCTTGAAGGTGATGCCCTCGGGCGCCTCGACCGTGATCGGGTGGCTGTAACCGAGGGAGAACTCCAGGTTCGAACCCTTGGCGACAACGCGGTAACCGACACCGCTGATCTCGAGCTTCTTCACGTAACCCTGGGTCACGCCGGTGATCATGTTCGCCACCAGCGTGCGGGACAGGCCGTGCAGGGCCTTGTTCTGACGCTCGTCGTTGGGGCGGGTGACGTTCAGAACGCCGTCCTCACCCTTGGCGATCTCGATCGGCGCCACGACGGTGTGGGTCAGCGTGCCCTTGGGGCCCTTGACCGATACCGTACGGCCGTCGATGGTGACGTCCACGCCGGCGGGAACCGCGATGGGGAGCTTGCCGATGCGCGACATAGCTGTTTCCTCCGTTCCCTTCCGCTACCAGACGTAGGCGAGGACTTCCCCACCCACGCCCTTCTTGCCGGCCTGCTTGTCGGTGAGGAGCCCGTGCGACGTGGAGATGATCGCCACGCCGAGGCCGCCCAGCACCTTCGGCAGGTTGGTGGACTTCGCGTACACCCGGAGACCGGGCTTGGAGATCCGCTTGATGCCCGCGATGGAGCGCTCACGGTTCGGGCCGAACTTCAGCTCGAGGACGAGGTTCTTGCCGACCTCGGCGTCCTCGGTCTTCCAGCCCGTGATGAAGCCCTCCTGCTGGAGGATCTCCGCGATGTGCGACTTGATCTTCGAGTGCGGCATCGCCACGGTGTCGTGGTACGCCGAGTTCGCGTTCCGCAGACGCGTGAGCATGTCTGCGATCGGATCAGTCATGGTCATGAATTGGCCTTCGGCCTCTCTCGCCGGGGTTTCCTGGTGCGCCATCCCTCTCCCCGATCCGAGACGGGACGGGTGCGGCGCGGTGGACCTACGGCGTAGTAAGCAAATATGAGCGGGCACTGCCCGCAGGCGTCTGGGCACGGCAGGCGCCCAACCCCGCAAGCCTAAGCCATGCGGAGCGGGCCTCCCGCCGTTTCCCTTGCTTACCGAGAGTCCTGGGGGTCCGGGATTACCCGGACTACCAGGAGCTCTTGGTCACGCCCGGCAGTTCACCACGGTGAGCCATCTCACGAAGGCACACGCGGCACAGGCCGAACTTGCGGTACACGGAGTGCGGACGACCGCAGCGCTGGCAGCGGGTGTAGCCGCGCACTCCGAACTTGGGCTTGCGAGCAGCCTTCGCGATGAGAGCCTTCTTCGCCATCTCGCTCACGCCTCCTTGAACGGGAAGCCGAGGTGACGGAGAAGGGCGCGGCCCTCTTCGTCGTTGGTCGCCGTGGTGACCACGGTGATGTCCATACCCCGGACACGGTCGATCTTGTCCTGGTCGATCTCGTGGAACATGACCTGCTCCGTGAGACCGAAGGTGTAGTTGCCCCGGCCGTCGAACTGCTTGGGGGACAGACCGCGGAAGTCGCGGATGCGCGGCAGCGCGAGCGACAGGGTGCGGTCCAGGAACTCCCACATGCGGTCGCCGCGGAGCGTGACGTGGGCACCGATCGGCTGGCCCTCGCGCAGCTTGAACTGCGCGATGGACTTGCGGGCCTTGGTGACGGCCGGCTTCTGACCGGTGATCGTGGTGAGGTCGCGGATGGCGCCCTCGATCAGCTTGGAGTCGCGGGCGGCGTCGCCCACACCCATGTTGACCACGATCTTGACGAGGCCGGGAACCTGCATGACGTTCTCGTACTTGAACTCGTCACGCAGCTTGCCCGCGATCTCCTCGCGGTACTTCGTCTTCAGACGCGGAGTGGTGGTGGTAGCCATCAGATGTCCTCACCCGTCCGCTTGGCAACGCGGATCTTGTTGCCTTCGTCGTCGAAGCGGTAACCGACGCGGGTCACGACCTTCTTGCCGTCCTTCTCCACGACCAGCTGGACGTTGGAGACGTGGATCGGCGCCTCGGTGGTGACGATGCCGCCGGCCTGCGAACCGCTGGCGGTCGGCCCGGCCTTGGTGTGCTTCTTGACCCGGTTGACACCCTCGACCAGGACGCGCTCCTCGCGCGGGTAAGCGGCGATGACCTTGCCCTGCTTGCCCTTGTCCTTGCCGGTGATGACCTGGACCAGGTCGCCCTTCTTGATCTTCATGCTCACAGCACCTCCGGCGCGAGGGAGATGATCTTCATGAACTTCTTCTCGCGCAGTTCACGGCCGACGGGGCCGAAGATGCGGGTGCCGCGAGGGTCGCCGTCGTTCTTCAGAATGACGGCGGCGTTCTCGTCGAAGCGGATGTACGAGCCGTCCGGACGGCGGCGCTCCTTGACGGTGCGAACGATGACCGCCTTGACGACGTCACCCTTCTTCACGTTGCCACCGGGGATCGCGTCCTTGACGGTGGCGACGATGACGTCACCGATGCCCGCGTAGCGGCGACCGGAGCCGCCGAGCACACGGATGCAGAGGACTTCCTTCGCACCCGTGTTGTCGGCGACACGCAGTCGCGACTCCTGCTGGATCACGTCTATCTCCTGTTTGTCTGCCGGTTCCCCGGGGGCCGTTCGGCTGAACGGCCCCCGGAGCCTGGCGGAACTGCCCTGCGGGGAATGCCCCGCAGGAACGTACTTGTGGGAATTCCCTTACGGGAACTACCTACTTGGCCTTCTCGAGGATCTCGACGACGCGCCAGTGCTTCGTGGCGGACAGCGGCCGGGTCTCCATCAGGAGGACGCGGTCGCCGATGCCGGCGGCGTTCTGCTCGTCGTGGGCCTTGAGCTTGCTCGTGCTGCGGATGACCTTGCCGTACAGCGCGTGCTTCTTGCGGTCCTCGACGGCGACGACGACGGTCTTGTCCATCTTGTCGCTGACGACGATGCCCTCGCGGGTCTTGCGGAAGCCCCGAGCCTCGGTGTTCGTCTCAGTCACGTTGTTCTCGCTCATGCGTTCTCCACCGTCTCGATGCCCAGCTCGCGCTCGCGCATCAGGGTGTAGATCCGCGCGATGTCCTTACGGACGGCCTTCAGCCGACCGTGGTTCTCGAGCTGACCGGTCGCCGCCTGGAAGCGGAGGTTGAACAGCTCTTCCTTGGCCTCGCGGAGCTTCGCGAGAAGCTCCTCGTTGCCCAGCTCGCGCAGCTCGGACGCCTTGGTACCGGCCGACATCACGCTTCACCTGCCTCGCGCTTGACGATCCGGCACTTCATCGGCAGCTTGTGGGCCGCACGGGTCAGCGCCTCACGGGCGATCTTCTCGTTGGGGTAGGACAGCTCGAACATGACCCGGCCCGGGTGCACGTTCGCGATCCACCACTCCGGCGAACCCTTACCGGAACCCATGCGGGTCTCGGCCGGCTTCTTCGTGAGCGGGCGGTCCGGGTAGATGTTGATCCAGACCTTGCCGCCACGCTTGATGTGGCGGGTCATCGCGATACGGGCCGCCTCGATCTGGCGGTTGGTCACGTACGCCGGCGTGAGGGCCTGGATGCCGTACTCGCCGAACGCGACCGTCGTACCGCCCTTGGCCATACCGCGGCGCTTCGGGTGGTGCTGCTTGCGGTGCTTGACCCTACGGGGGATCAGCATGTCGGTCAGGCCTCCGTTCCGGTGCTCTCAGCCGGAGCGGCCGCCGGAGCCTCGGCCTTGGGGGCCTCGGCAGCGGGAGCCTGCTGCGGCTTGCGGCCGCGACCGCCACGCTCGCCACCGCGGCCACCACGGGCCGGGCGGTCGGCGCCACCACGGGCCGGGCGGTTGCCGGCGCGGGCGGCGGCGTTCTCGGCGCGGACCTCGGCGATGTTCTTGACGTCGCCCTTGTAGATCCAGACCTTCACACCGATGCGGCCGAAGGTCGTCTTGGCCTCGAAGAAGCCGTAGTCCACGTTCGCACGGAGCGTGTGCAGGGGCACACGGCCCTCGCGGTAGAACTCCGAGCGGGACATCTCGGCGCCGCCGAGGCGGCCACCGCACTGGATCTTGATGCCCTTGGCGCCCGCCTTCATCGCCGACTGCATGCTCTTGCGCATGGCGCGGCGGAAGGAGACGCGGGAGGAGAGCTGCTCGGCGACGGCCTGGGCCACGAGCTGAGCGTCCGTCTCGGGGTTCTTGACCTCGAGGATGTTCAGCTGGACCTGCTTGCCGGTGAGCTTCTCGAGGTCGCCGCGGATACGGTCGGCCTCGGCGCCGCGGCGGCCGATGACGATGCCCGGACGAGCGGTGTGGATGTCCACCCGCACGCGGTCACGGGTGCGCTCGATCTCGACCTTGGAGATGCCGGCGCGCTCCATGCCGGACGTCATCATCCGACGGATGGCGACGTCTTCCTTGACGTAGTCCTTGTACAGCTTGTCGGCGTACCAACGCGACTTGAAGTCGGTGGTGATGCCGAGCCGGAACCCATGCGGGTTAACCTTCTGGCCCATTACCGGGTTCCTTCCTTGCTGCTGACGACCACGGTGATGTGGCTGGTCCGCTTGCGGATCCGGTAGGCGCGGCCCTGGGCGCGCGGACGGAACCGCTTCAGGGTCGGGCCCTCGTCGACGTAGGCCTCGGAGATGTAGAGGCTGTCGGCGTCGGTGTGGTCGTAGTTGTGCGCGGCGTTGGCAATGGCGCTGTCCAGCACCTTGCCCACCGGCACGCTCGCGGCCTGCGGGGCGAAACGCAGGACCGCCTGAGCCTCCGTGGCGTCCATGCCACGGATGAGGTCCACCACGCGGCGGGCCTTCATGGGCGTGACGCGGATGTACCGCGCCTGGGCCCTGGCTTCCATGGTTGTCCCTTCAGTGTCTGTCATTGGTCATTCCACCCCGCTGGTTAGCGGCGCTTCGACTTCCGGTCGTCCTTGACGTGACCCCGGAAGGTGCGCGTCGGCGAGAACTCGCCGAGCTTGTGGCCGACCATGGACTCGGTGACAAACACCGGGATGTGGGTCTTGCCGTTGTGCACCGCGATCGTGTGGCCGAGCATCGCCGGGACGATCATCGAGCGACGGGACCAGGTCTTGATGACGTTCTTGGTACCGGCTTCGTTCTGGGCGTCCACCTTCTTGATCAGGTGGTCGTCGACGAAGGGTCCCTTCTTCAAGCTACGAGGCATCTCAACCCGTCCTTAGCGCTTCTTGTTCGTCTTGCGGCGGCGGACGATGTACTTGTTCGACGCCTTCTTGGGCGAACGAGTACGGCCTTCCTTCTTGCCCCACGGGGACACGGGGTGACGACCACCGGAGGTCCGGCCCTCACCACCACCGTGCGGGTGGTCCACCGGGTTCATGACCACACCACGGACGGTCGGGCGAACGCCCAGCCACCGCTTGCGACCCGCCTTGCCCCAGTTGATGTTGGACTGCTCGGCGTTGCCGACCTCGCCGACCGTGGCGCGGCAGCGCTGGTCGACCAGGCGGATCTCACCGGACGGCATGCGGAGGTGGGCCATCGTGCCCTCCTTCGCGAGCAGCTGCACGGAGGCGCCGGCGGAACGGGCGAACTTGGCGCCGCCACCGGGACGGAGCTCGATCGCGTGGATCGTGGTACCGACCGGGATGTTGCGGAGGGCCAGGTTGTTGCCCGGCTTGATGTCGGCCCCGGGACCGTTCTCGACGCGGTCGCCCTGCTGCAGGTTGCGCGGGGCGAGGATGTAGCGCTTCTCGCCGTCGGCGTAGTGCAGCAGCGCGATGCGCGCGGTGCGGTTGGGGTCGTACTCGATGTGCGCGACCTTCGCCGGCACGCCGTCCTTGTCGTGACGACGGAAGTCGATCACGCGGTAGGCGCGCTTGTGGCCACCACCCTGGTGGCGGACGGTCACACGACCGGAATTGTTACGGCCGCCCTTGCTGTGCAGGGGACGGACCAGCGACTTCTCCGGCGTGGACCGCGTGACCTCGACGAAGTCGGCGACGCTGGAGCCACGACGGCCCGGAGTCGTCGGCTTGTACTTGCGGATACCCATTTCTCAGTCCTCGTCCGATATCGAACGATCCTGACCGCTTACGCGGTCGGACCGCCGAAGATGTCGATACGGTCGCCCTCGGCGAGGGTCACGATCGCGCGCTTGGTCGCCGCGCGCTGGCCGAAGCCGGTGCGGGTGCGCTTGCGCTTGCCGACGCGGTTGATCGTGTTGACCCCGGTGACCTTGACCTCGAAGACCGCCTGGACGGCCTCCTTGATCTGGGTCTTGTTGGAGCCCGGCGCGACGATGAACGTGTACTTGTTCTCGTCGATGAGCGCGTAGCTCTTCTCGGACACGACCGGCTTCAGCAGGACGTCACGGGGGTCCGTGAACGCCTTGCTCGCCGGGGTGACGACGGTGTTCTTGCCTTCGGCCTCGTGGCGGCGCGCCTTGGCGACGCGGGCGGCCTTGGCCGCCTTCGCGGCCTTCGAGGCGATCGAGGGGTGACGGGCAGCCATCAGACCTCGCTCCCTTCGTTGTCGTTGGCCTTGTTCGGGCCGGCGACGAAGGACTCGAAAGCGGCCTTGGTGAAGACCACGTCGTCCGAGACGAGAACGTCGTACGTGTTCAGCTGGCCCGGCTCCAGGATGTGGACCTGGGGCAGGTTGCGGGCGGACAGCCACGCGGCCTCGTCGGCGCGGTCGACGACCAGGAGCAGGTTCTTGCGCTCCGAGATCTTGCCGAACAGCGTCCTGGCGGCCTTCGTGGAGGGGGTCTCGCCCTCGATCACGCCGGAGACGACGTGAATGCGGTTGTGGCGCGCCCGGTCGGTGAGGGCGTGACGCAGAGCGGCAGCCTTCATCTTCTTGGGGGTGCGCTGCGAGTAGTCGCGCGGCACGGGACCGTGCACGACGCCACCACCGGCGAACTGCGGCGCGCGGGTCGAACCCTGACGGGCGCGACCGGTGCCCTTCTGGCGGTACGGCTTCTTGCCACCACCACGGACCTCGCCGCGGGTCTTGGTCTTGTGGGTGCCCTGGCGGGCAGCGGCCAGCTGCGCGACGACGACCTGGTGGATCAGCGGGACGCTGACCTTCTCAACGCCGAAGATCTCCGCGGGGAGCTCGACGGTACCGGCCTTGTCGCCCGCCGGCGAAAGGATGTCAACAGTGCTCATCGGTTACCTCAGGCCCCCTTGGCCGCGGTGCGGACCAGGACGAGGCCGCCGTTCGGACCGGGAACCGCGCCCTTGATGAGCAGCAGACCCTTCTCCGCGTCAACGGCGTGGACGGTCAGGTTCTGGGTGGTGACCCGCTCGTTGCCCATGCGACCCGCCATGCGCAGGCCCTTGAACACGCGACCCGGGGTGGCGCAGCCACCGATGGAACCGGGCGAGCGGTGCTTGCGCTGGGTACCGTGTCCGGCGCCGAGGCCCTTGAAGTTGTGACGCTTCATGACACCGGCGAAGCCCTTGCCCTTGCTCTTGCCGGTCACGTCGACCTTCACGCCGGACTCGAACACCTCGGCGGTGACTTCCTGGCCCAGCGTGTACTCGGAGGCGTCCGACGTGCGGATCTCGACGAGGTGACGACGGGGGGTGACGTCGGCCTTGGCGAAGTGGCCCTTGAGGGGCTTGTTCACCTTGCGCGGGTCGATCTCGCCGAAGGCGATCTGGACCGACTCGTAGCCGTCGACGTCGTTCGTACGGACCTGGGTGACGACGTTGGGGCCGGCCTTGACGACGGTGACCGGAACAACACGGTTGTTCTCGTCCCACACCTGCGTCATGCCGAGCTTCTCGCCCAGGATGCCCTTGATCTGCTTTGCCATCTGTTCAGATCACCGGCCTCAGAGCTTGATCTCGATGTCGACACCGGCCGGGAGGTCGAGTCGCATCAGAGAGTCAACGGTCTTGGGGGTCGGGTCGAGGATGTCGATCAGGCGCTTGTGCGTGCGCATCTCGAAGTGCTCGCGCGAGTCCTTGTACTTGTGCGGCGACTTGATGACGCAGTACACGTTCTTCTCAGTGGGCAGCGGCACCGGGCCCGCGACCGACGCACCAGTGCGAGTCACCGTCTCGACGATCTTCTTCGCCGAAGAGTCGATGACCTCGTGGTCGTAGGCCTTGAGCCGGATGCGGATCTTCTGTCCCGCCATGGCTACTTCGTAGTCCTGTCTCTCTTTACGCTCCGGAACCCGGTGTTCCAGGGCTCGTCCTCCGACCCACGCGGTCGGGTGTGTCGCATTCCCGCCGACATGAATGTCCCTTGTTCGAACATCCCTGCGGGATCGACACGGCCCTACCAGAACCGCGGACCGGGGGCGAAAGGCCCACCGGGCGCCTGGCCGGCGCCGCGCAACGCTTCCCGGAAGATTCCCGTACGTCCGCCCCTGATCAGGGACGACGAGTACTGTGGGACTCGCTTCCGGTCCTCCCGGCGGGAGGCGCGCAGCATCAACACTCGACCGAGCAACTTGGACAGTCTGACACAGAGAGCGGCGCGCTGGCCAATCGGGCGGAAGAGAGTACCCCGAGGGGTGACCGGAGCAAACCATCCGGGGCGCGCCCCGGCCCGGGCGGTCAGGGGGTGGTCTCCGGCCGCACCCGTGCGGTGAGCCTGCGCAGGGCCTCGTCAGGGGTGGGGGCCAGCAGGTGGACGTGGTCCATCCCCGCGTACACGGCTCCGTCCTCCGCCATGGCGAGGTACTGGTTGCCGCGGTCGCGCGTACCGATGGGGTACAGCTCGACGCCCGCCTGTTCGGCGAGGTCGTCGATGATCTCGGCGTCCCACATCGCCGCCAGCGGGTCGAGCGAGAACTCCACCCACGGCATCGAGTCCGCGGGGTCGCGGTGGGGCACGGCCAGGGCGCCGAACTCGGCGAGGAAGCGGCGGGCGGCGGCGTGCGGTTCGAACTCGCCGGTGTGCAGCAGAACGCTCTCCCACGTGTCCGTGGCCACTGCCCGGCCCGGGAACCAGCCGCCCGCCCTCAGCACCCGGTCCGTCTCCTCGGGCCAGCGGGACCCGGCGTCCGGACCGGCATGCCCGGCACGGAAGTGTCGCCAGAAGGGGTGCTCCTGCGTCGATCCGTCCGGTGACCAGAGCCCCGACTGCGTCTGCTGCGTCTCCACCAGGCGGTCCAGCGCCCGGTCGATGCTCCTCCCCATCGGTTCCGCACGCTTCCGCACAAGGTGGAGAACGCCGTCCTCGCTGACGCCGAGGAGGCTTGCGCCCTGGTCCGCGGTGCCCACGGGACACAACGGCGTTCCCGCTTCCCGGCTGGCCTCGGCGAAGCGTTCCCTCTGCCACGCGGCCTGCAGGGGGTCGAACCGAATCGCCGACGAGGTGGTGATCGAGTCAGCCGGCCAGCCGTACGTCACGAGGCCGCCGAACTCGGAGAGGAACGCGTCGGCGGCACCATGGACCACGAATCCCCCGCGCTCTCGCAGCACCGACTCCCAGGTCCCCGTGGGCACGGCACGGCCGGGCCCCCAGCCCGCGCGACGCAGCACGTCCTCGGTCCGCCGCGACCACCCACGTGTCAGGTCGTCACTCACTCACATCACCGCCCGAACTCCGAGTTGATCCAGTACATGCGCACAGGAGGGACACGGCGCCTTCGGTGTCCCGTGCACCGGATTGCCCTCCGCACGTACGTTCACGGCCGCCATCGTCCCGCCCCGGGGATCGACCCCCGCCTTCATGGCGTCCGACAACGCCTCGGCCTCGCCGCACTTCGAGTGCGCGCCGCCGACCTCCGCCTTGATGTGCTCCGGAACCCGATCATAGGCGGCCTGTACATCGGGGTGGAGATCATGGTTGCCGCCCCCCTTGAGGCTGGCGCCGTCGAAGGGTGTGTTGTGCCCGGGCACCGACAGCCCCGCCGTGCTCGTGGGCCTGGTCTTCTTGCTGGCCCCCGGGCGCTGCTGTTCCATGTCGGCCCGGCGCCGGGCGGCACTACGGGCCACGTCTTCGCAGGAGGGCGCGAGCCCGAAGGGGTCGACCGCCGTGAAGGGGTTGGCGACGTAGGTGCGGGGGTTCGGCCCCGGCGCGAGACCCAACGGGTCCAGCGAGGCGTACCGGCCTGTCTCCGGGTCGTAGTGACGCTGGTAGTTGTAGTGGAAGGCCGTCTCGGGATCGTGGTACTGCCCCGGAAAGCGCAGAGGGCAGTACGCGTCGTCCGCACGGTCGGGGCGGCCCAGAGGTGCCCCCCACACCGTGGTCCGTGACTGCCAGGCGATCTCTCCGGGTTCCGCAACCAGTTCGGTCGGGGTTCCGATCAGATCCGTGACGATGGAGTAGAACCTGTCGTCGACCCATTCCTGAGGTGCGTCCGGCGCAGGCACCCGTTCGATCTGTGTGACAGGGCTGAAGCGGTCCTGTTCCCAGTCCCAGGTGACGCACCTGGGCTCCTCGCCGACCACCGTGGTGACCTGCTCGGCCAGGACGAACCCATCCCAGACGAAGGTGGTTTCCTCCACCACGATTCCGTCCGGGCCGTGCCGCCGTTTGGCGATGCGACGGCCGTACGGGTCATAGGCGTAGCTCCACTCGGTGCCGTCCGGAGTGGTCACCGCCACCAGGCGGTCCTGGCTGTCCCACGCGTACCGCCAGACGTCCGCCTTGCGGGAGAGCCGCTTCTTGCGCCTGGTGACGACCCGGCCCTGCCTGTCGTACTCGTAACCGATGTCCCCGACCCGACGCCGACGTTCCGAGGAGGATCCGGGGCCGGGTGCCGCCTGCGCGGGCGCCGCGAGTTGCCACTCGCCCTCGGAGATGTTGCCCGCCGCGTCGTAGGCGTAGCTCTCCGACCAGTCCTGTGCCCGGACCCCGGTGACCCGTCCGTCGCCGTTGACGTCGATCAGGCGCTCGCCCAGGAGGAGATCGCTGATCGCAGCGACCGTGCCGTCCGGCAGATAGCGGTAGGCCCTGTGCTGAAGGCGCCGTGGCTCGTCCCGCTCGGGGGAACCGAACCCCCGTCCCGCAGTGGCCAGGGTCTGCGTGCTCAGCCTGCCGGCGGCGTCCCAGGTCTGGCTCAGCGCGACACCGCCCACGCGCCGTTCCGTCTCACGTCCGGCTCCGTCGTAGGCGAACGTGACGCTTCTGCCGGCCGTCCGCAGCAGTACGGGACGGTCGCACCCGTCGTACTCCCAGACGCTCTTCGCACGGGACGGAGTCACACGGCTGACGCGCCTGCCCAGGATGTCGTAGACCGAGCGCACGGTGGCACCGTTGCAGGTCTCGGCCAGGATCCGCCCGCGTGCGTCACGCTCGTACGTGAGCTCCGTCTCAGGGGCGACCACACGGAGTACCTGGCCGAGGGCGTCGTACTCGTAGCGCGTGACGCCTTCCGGTGTCCGCTGCTCCGTCACCTTCCCGAGGTCGTTGCGGACGTAGTCGATGGACTCGCCCGCACCGTTGGTCTGCCCGACAAGGCGACCGACCTCGTCGAATCGGTAGGACTGGACGCGCCCGCCGAAGTCCCGCTCCCGGACCAGCCGCCCGGCTTCGTCGTAGAAGTACTCCCACGCGGAGCCCCGCTGGTTGGTCACCGAGGTCAGGCGCAGCTCACGGTCGTAGGAGAAGCGCACGTGCGAGCCGTCGGGATCGGTGCGCGCGAGCAGCGCGCCGAACCCGCCGTACTCGAAGCGTGTCACCCGGCCCAGCGCGTCCGTGTGCTCGGTGAGGTTTCCCTCGTCGTCGTACACACGACGTTCCGTGGCTCCGTCGGGCAGGCGGACCCCGAGCTGCCGGCCCTCCGGACTCCAGTCGATCCGGGAGACCGATCCATCGGGGTCGGTCTGTTCGACGACCCGGCCGGTGGCACCGCGCGTATAGCGTGTGACACCCCCTTCGGGGTCGACGACTCTCAAGGGCAGGCCCGCCGCATCGGCGTCCAGCTCGGCGGTACGGCCGAGTGCGTCGACGACCGTGGTGAGGGCACCGTCGTCCCGGTACCGATAGTCGACACGGGCCCCCGCCGGATCGGTCTCCGCGATCAGGTTGCCCCGGTCGTCGTACTCCATCCGCCAGATGCGGCCGTCGGCCTGGACGAGCATGGTGGGCTGGCCGAAAGCGTTGTTCTCGGCCGTCTCGCGGGTGCCGTCGGACCGGACGACCGCAGTCGGGGCCCCCAGGTCGTCGTAGCTGTACCGGGTCGTCCGGCCGCGCGCGTCGGTGCGGGCCAGCAACCGGTCGTAGCGGTCCCACTCGGACCGGGTGGTGTTCCCGAGGGGATCGGTCACGGAGACGAGCTGGTACAGACGGTTCCAGCGGTATGTCGTGGTACTGCCGAGTGCGTCCGTGTAGCGGGTCTCTTGCTTCTCCACGTCGTAGGTGATGGTGCACCGCAGGAAACCGTCGGTGCCCTCGCCGCCGACGCAGCGGTCGTGGTCGTCGTACGTGAAGCGGTACCAGAAGCCGTTGCGGTCGGTCCAGGAGGTGATGCGCGCGCGCTCGTCGTAGGTGAGCTTCAGGGGCGTGCCGCTGGAGTTACGGATTTCGGTGAGGTGTCCCTCGGGGCCGTAGTCGAACCGCCTGAGCAGTGTCCCCTGGGGGCCGGTTCCCGGGTCGCGCAGGCGCAGGGCCGTGACACGCGTTCCCTGCGTCTCCACGTCGATGTGCCGACCGCCGGAGTCGCGCACGGCCAGTGGCGTACCGTCGGCGCCCCGGTCGATGTCGATGCGGTAGCCGTTGCGGTCGGTCAACGCCACCAGGTGGAGCGTGAACACTTCGTCGACCGCGGCCGACCGCTTCGGGGCCGAGAAGAGACGGGTGATGCCGGTGAGCGGGTCGGTGATGCCCAGCGGGGCGTCGGAGCTCCCGTTCCAGTGCAACGGTCGCCGCGGCCCCTCGGCCGGCATCACCGAGTCACCTGGCTTGGGCACCGGGTAGAGGAGGATCATGCCGTCCTCGGCGGCGTAGACCGCTCCTTGGTCGTCCAGCTCCAGACGTTCGTCGAGCGTGGACGCCCAGGACACTCCGAAGGAGCGGCCCGCTCGGTATGTCGACAGGTGGGTGCGTCTGAGCACCAGAGGGAGGAGGCCGGGGAGTTCCACGTCGGTCTCGGCCATGAACATCTCACCGGAGACCATGTCGATGGGGTCGCCGTTCAGACAACGCGCCTTGGCCGGCTTCGACTTCGCCACGGCGTTGTCCGCCTCTTTACGCAGGCCCTTTTTCCCCAGCCCTTTCGCCATGTCCTTGAGCCCCGCCTTGCCGGCGGTCTTCAGGCCCTTGGCGAGCCCGCCGAGGGTGGTCAGTCCCTTCATGCCGGGGATGCAGTCCAGCGCGGCGAGCCCCACATCCCATAGCGACGCCTGGCCCTTGCTGTACTTGTAGAGCGTGTCGGCGAGGACTACGAGGGCGGCGATGAGGACGATCGCGCCGAGGATCGGACCGCCGATGATCATCGCGACGATGCCGACGACCGCCACCACGATCTTGCAGGCGGCCACGATGTCGTCCCAGTTGTCGGTGACCCAGTCGCCGATCTCCTCCCACCACGACCGGTTCCGGATCCCCGCGTCGGACGCCTCGTCGATCTTCGACTTCGCGTCCCGCGCCGCCTCCTCACGCATCTTCCGCGCGTCCGCGGCCATCTTCTTCGCCGCCGCCAGCGCGTCCTGCGCGTCGGAGACGTCCGACTGCGCCTTCCCCTGCGCCGACTTCGCACTGCGCACGTCCCGGGTCGCGGCCCGCACCTTCGCCTCGTCCGGCCTGTCCGCGTCCGACCTCGACCCCGTGGGATCGTCCTTGTACTTGTCGGCCTCCCGCGTCGCCCGCCCCACCCACGACTCCGCCGACGCCAGCCTCGACTGCGCCGAGGAAAGATCCGCCCTGGCCTCGCGGGCCTTCGCCAGCGCCTTGTCCGCCAGCGCCTGCGCCCGCTCCAGCCTCGGCCAGTAGGCCGCGAGCGCGTCCCCGCACAGCGCGTAGGACTTCTCCAGCTTCCTCAGATTCTTCGGGACGCCGGAGAACTCCTCCTTGAAGACGGTCGCCGACTTCCCCGCCCACTCCGCCAGCGTCCCCTCACCGGCCATCCCCTTGACCAGGCGCAGCGCCTCGGAGACGTCGTCGGCGAAGTCGTGCAGGACCTTGGCGAGGGTGCGCACCCGTTGTGGATCACCGGGGGTCGGGTCCTTGTCCAGGTCAAGGACATGCCAATCCGTCGGCCGATGACCCACCATCCCGCAACCCCCGTCACGCGCGCATCGTCAACATCCGTATGCGCAGGTGAACCTACCGGGCACGGCAGTTCGACGGGAAGGCCGGCCCGTCGCTCCTCAGGGACGCCGCCGTCGCAGGGTCTGCCAGGTGTCCCCCACCGCGTCCTCGGCGCGCAGCCACCAGCCCTCCAGTGTGTCCCGCACCGCCAGGTACACCGACCGCCGCTTGAACCAGGACGGCAGCTCCCGGAACGGCACGAAGGTCAGCGTGTCCCTGATGGCGTCCTCTGCGGTGCCGACGAGCCCTTCCGCCCGCAGCGCCTCGTACAGCTCCGGTGTCAGCGCCCCGTTGAGCCGGGCCGCCGTACCCACCGCCGTGAAGGCGAAGCCTCGTTGGGCGATGTCCGGCAGCCGTGTCGCGCGGACGATCCGGGGCGACGCATCCTCCAGCGGGCAGTTGAATGCCAGCCCGATCGCCGCCGTCCCCAGACGTCGCTCGCCACGCTCGAACGCGGCATCCCAGTCCGCGGGGTCGTCGATGCCCAGCAACCCTTCACCGGTCGCCCAGTCCCGCTCGGCCGCCACGGCCCTCAGTCCGCGAAGCGGAACGTCGACGTGATCGCGTCGAAGATGTCGAAGAAGGACTCCGCGAGGTCCAGGACCTGGCTGCTGCCGGCGACCAGGGCGACCTTGCCCTCCTGCCCGGGCACCGGGACGAACGTCTGCATCAGTACGGCGCGGACGGTCCGGTGGAGTTCGTCGCCCGGGACCGGGATGTCCTCGACGCCGTACGTCCGCGCGGCCGGGCCGACGCCGGGGATGTCGACGGTGGTGACCTTGCGCCAGGAGTCGCCCGGCTTCTTCGCCTCCTTCACGGCGAGCTGGGCGGCGATGGCGGCCGGCTCGGTGGGCAGCGGATCGCCCCTGCCCGTACGGCCGCCGACCAGGGACACCGTCACCGAGCCGGTGATCGGGGTGTCGCCGCCGAAGCTCTCCGCCATGCAGCCGCAGTACAGCGCACCCGACTTCCAGGCGTCCGCGGCGGCCTTCCGCAGGAAGGAGGTGTACGTGTCCCGGTGCGGAGCCAGCTCCGGATGGTCGCGCAGGCGTTCGTTCACCATCCGGCGGATCGAGTCGTCCCGCGACTCCGGCCGCACGTCGAACTCCCACCACGACTCCGGCACCTTGATCCGGAAACCGCCCCGTTCGACGGTCAGCGCCTCCATGTAGCGGGCCATGACGCCGGCCTCCCCGTTCACTCGATCACCTGTACCGCCATCGTGCCACCGTGCGGCCCCGGTCGGGTCCGGCCCCTACAACGAGGAGCGGGCGCCGCCCAGCTCCTCGCCGAACTCGATGTCCGCGTAGCGGCGGGTCAGGCCGACGGCGGTGCCGCTGACGGCCGTCGAGCCGCTGAGGACCGGGCCGCTCGTCGCGCCGCGGGCGATCCACAGCAGGCCGTCGGCGTTCTCGCCGGGGGCGCCGACCACGGCTTCGGCCCGGCCGTCCTTGTTCAGGTCGGCCAGGTGGGTGGACGCACCGAACATGTCGCCCCGCTCGGCGGTCCCGGGCACCCCGCCGGTGTTCTGCGTGTACGCCCTGGATCCGGTCGCCGTCAGACCGGCGGCCGAGCCGCGCAGCAGCGTCGCCGAGCCCGCGTACCCGGCGGAGCCGACGGCTTCCCCGTGGCTGCCGACGAGGACGTCCGCGTACCCGTCGCCGTCGGTGTCCCCGACGGCGAGGGAGAAGCCGAACAGGTCGCCGTCCTCGCCCCCGCCGGGCACCGAGGCGGTGTCCTGGTGGATGACCTGGGGCTTCTGGCCGGTGGTGATGCCCCGCGCGCTGCCGTAGAGGACCTGGATCTCGCCGCCGCGGTGGGCGGGGGTGTCCCCGGACGTCAGCGACGCGTCGTAGGGGACGCCGGTGACGAGGTCGCCGTACCCGTCGCCGTTGACGTCACCGATCTGCCCGGACAGGCCGTCGGCGAGCGGGAGTTCGGTGTACGAGCCGTTGCCGTTGTCGAGGTGGACGGGTCCGCTGATGTCTCCGGTGGTGGGGCCGGGCAGCCAGAACCGCTCGGCCGTTCCGTCGCCGTCGACGTCGCCGACGACGACGCCGCGGTTGGTGCCGAGCGCGTTCACGAACGCCCTGCGGGCAGGGGTCCCGGTACGGGTGAAGGGGCCCGTGTAGGTCGTCGCGCCGCACTGGCCGGTGACGCCGAGGTCAGGAGCGCCGTCGCCGGTGACGTCGCCCGCGGCGATGCCGGCCGCGAAGTTGCAGCCCTCGTCCAGGCCGGTGGGCGTCGGGATCGAGGCACCGCCCTTCAGCCCGGTGGAACCGCCCCACACCACGGTGAGCGACCCGGTCCCCCCCATGGTGCCCGCCGCCTCCGAGGGGGTGCCGACCAGCAGATCGGCGTAGCCGTCGCGGTCGAGGTCGGCGGAGGCGACCGCCGTGCCGAAGCGGTCCCACTCCTCGGGCACGCCCGGTACCCCACTGGTCGCCTGGGTGATCACCGTGCGGCGGGAGGCCGCGACGCCGTTCGCGGAGCCGTAGAGCACGACGACGGCGCCCGCCGCGTCGACCGAGCCGTTGGACGCGCCGGGTGCGCCCACGGCCAGGTCGCGGTAGCCGTCACCGTTGAAGTCGTCCTGGACGGCGGCGGTGTTGGCCCCGCGGTAGGGGGAGGCTGCTACGGCGGGGTGGGCGGGCAGGACCACGGCGGTGAGGGCGGCGGCCGCACCGACCGCGACGGCGGCGGCGAGGCGGCGGGATCCGATCGTGCCCGGGGCGGGCGGGGCGGACCGGGTGGGCTGGGTGCTGGAGGTGGGCATGACGGCTCCGGGAGTGAGGGCCTGCGAGGACGACGGGGACGACGTGAGGGCGCGGGGAGAACGTGCGGGGGTCACGGACCGGTCACCACATCGCCGAGGCGGGCAGCTCCCGCGGAGCCGAGCCCCGCACCGCCGACGCCGAAGGTGACCGCCCCGGTCGCCGTGACGGACGTGGCCGAGCCGCGCAGGGACCACACGGAGCCCACGCCGCCGTTCTCGCCCGGAGCGCCGATCAGCAGGTCGGCGTAGCCGTCCTTGTCGGTGTCGACGAGCCGCACGGCGCTGCCGAACGCGTCGCCCTTCTCCGACGCGCCGGGAACGCCGCCGCTGTTCTGCGTCCAGTCGCGAGCGTGGGCGGTGTCCAGCTGACCGCTGGTCCCTCGTACGACCATGACGGCTCCGGTGCCGCTGTTCTCCCCCGGGGTGCCGATCACCAGGTCGGCCCGCCCGTCCTTGTCGGTGTCGCCGATCGCGACCGAGGCTCCGAAGCGGTCGCCCGCCTCACCGGCACCGGGTACGCCCGCGGTGTCCTGGCTGATGGTCTGGACACGGCTCGGTGAGCCGTACGCGGCGTCGTAGTAGACGGTGACCCGTCCGCCGAGCGAGGTGCCGGGGCTCTGCGCGGGGTCCTCCGGGTTGCCGATGACGAGGTCCGGGGAGCCGTTGCCGTCCAGGTTGCCGACGGCGGAGACCGTTCCGGCGGGAAGGGTGGTGTCCTCGAAGTCTCCGGGGGTGACGAGCCAGGTACCGGGGTCGTCACCCTCTCCGTCGTACCCCCGCCCGTCGGACGTGCCGCGACCGTGGATCATCAGTCGGTCGTTGTCGGTGTTCGGGATGTCGACCGCGGTCAGGGCGACGATGCCGTGCCCCGGGTTGAAGGGGGTGCCGGTGCCGCTGCTGCCGGACTGCGCGGACAGGTCCGCCGGCATGAAGGTCACCTCCCCGTCGTTGGCGCCGATGGCGATCGAGAGCTTGCCGTCGTTCACCGGGTTGAGGGAGTTGTGGGTGGCCACGGCGAGCGTCCTGCCATAGGCGTCGTGGGAGGACGGCCAGGGGTCGGCGACCGTCTTCGCCCTGGCCGGGCCGGAGGCGGTGCCCCATATGACCGTGACCGACCCGCCGCCCACGTCCCCGGAGACCTCCTCGCCCGGGGCGCCCACGACCATGTCGGCGTACCCGTCCGCGTTCAGGTCGTGCACGACGACGGAAGCGCCGAAGCGGTCGCCCGCCTCGGCGCTGCCCGGGATGCCCGTGGAGTTCTGGGTCACGACGGTGCGTCTGGTGGTGTCGAGGCCGCGTGCCGTGCCGTAGAGGACGACCACGGCGCCGGCCTTCGCCCGGCCCGCGACCGCGGCGTCCGGTGCCGAGACGACGACGTCGCGGTACCCGTCCCGGTTGATGTCGCCGGGGGTTCCGGCGGCGCCCTGGGCGGTTCCCGCCACCAGGGGGGTGAGGCTTGAGGCGAGCATGACAGCGGACGTCAGCAGGGTGCGTGTGCGCACGGGGCTCCTCCGGAGAGCGCGGCGGGACGGGACGCGGCCGACGCCCTCACCGGGGCTCCCGGGGACGCACCTCGGCGGGTCGGCACACGGAAGACCACCGACAGGACCGAAGAGTTGTACCCGGGACGGAGGAATTTCCAGGCGGCCGGCCGCCCCGGACCGGCTCCCGGCGACGCCGTGCTCGCGGACACCCGCACGGGTGCACGTCCTCGTGCGGGGATCCACGGTGTGCGCCCGCGTCTCCGGGGCGGGACGGCGGCCCCCGACGGGCACCGCGCGCCGCCTCACGGGCCGTCCGGCGCCGGCGCCCTCCGCGATACTGGTGCGGTGCCGCCGACACCGCCGACCCCGCAGCCCGTCACGCCCGATCCGCCGGAGGCGATCGCGCGTCCGCTGCTCACCCAGTCGTGGCTGGACCTGACCTTCGTCCACTGGGCGGTGGACCCGGCCGACGCGGCCCCGCTGCTGCCGCCGGGCACCGTGCCGGACACCCTGGACGGTGTCACGTACGTCGGTCTGGTCGCGTTCCGGATGCACCGGGTGGGCTGGCTGCGGCTGCCGGGCGTCCCGTACCTGGGGAACTTCCCGGAGACCAACGTCCGCCTGTACTCGGTGGACGCGCACGGGCGGCGCGGGGTGGTGTTCCTCTCCCTGGACGCCTCCCGGCTGATCCCGGTGGCCGTCGGCCGCCTCGGGTTCCGGATGCCGTACCTCTGGTCCCGGATGCGGGTGGAGCACCTCGACGGCGGCACGGTGACCTACACCGGCAGCCGGCGCTGGCCCGGACCGCGCGGCGCCGGCGGCCGGATCACCGTGCGCAGGGGCGAGCCGATCGAGGAGCCGACCGAGCTGGAGCACTTCCTCACCGCCCGCTGGGGCATGCACGGCGCGTTCTTCGGGCGGTCGATGTACCTGCCCAACGCGCATCCGCGCTGGCCCCTGCACCGGGCCGAGCTGCTGGAGTGCGAGGAGGACCTGATCACGGCGGCCGGTCTGCCGGGGCCGGACGGGGACCCGGTGAGCGTGCTGTACTCACCGGGAGTCCCCGCCCGCTTCGGACGCCCGGCCCGGCCGGCCGGCCTGCCCACGCCCTGACGGCGTGCCGCGGGTGCGTCAGATGACGCCCTGCGCGAGCATCGCGTCCGCCACCCGCTCGAAGCCGGCGATGTTCGCGCCGGTCACGTAGTCGCCGGGGGCGCCGTAACGCTCGGCGGTCTCGGCGCAGGTGGTGTGGATGTCGGTCATGATGCGGGCCAGCTCCGCCTCGACCTGGTCGGCCTTCCAGCTGGTGCGCGACGCGTTCTGCGTCATCTCCAGCGCGCTGACCGCGACGCCGCCCGCGTTGGCCGCCTTGCCGGGGCCGAAGGCGACGCCGGCCCGCTGGAACAGCTGCACGGCCTCCGGCGTGGTCGGCATGTTGGCGCCCTCGGAGACGGCCTTCACGCCGTTGCGGATGAGGGCGTCGGCGTCCACGGCGTTCAGCTCGTTCTGGGTGGCCGACGGCAGGGCGACGTCCGCCGGGACCTCCCAGACGCGTCCGCCGGGCACGAACCGCGCGGAGGCGCCCCGGCGCTCGGCGTACTCGCTCACCCGGCCGCGCTCGACCTCCTTGATCTGGCGCAGCAGCTCCAGGTCGATGCCCTTCTCGTCGACGACGTAGCCGCTGGAGTCGGAGCAGGTCACCGGGTTGGCGCCGAGGGCGGCCAGCTTCTGGATGGTGTAGATCGCGACGTTGCCGGAGCCGGAGACGACCGCGGTCTGCCCCTCCAGGTCCTCGCCGCGGGCGCGCAGCATGGCCTCCGCGAACAGCACGTTGCCGTATCCGGTCGCCTCCGGGCGGATCAGCGAGCCGCCCCAGCCGGCGCTCTTGCCCGTGAGCACGCCGCCCTCCCAGCGGTTGGTGATCCGCCGGTACTGGCCGAAGAGGTAGCCGATCTCGCGGGCGCCGACGCCGATGTCGCCGGCCGGGATGTCGGTGTACTCACCGATGTGCCGGTACAGCTCGGTCATGAAGGACTGGCAGAAGCGCATGACCTCCGCGTCGCTGCGGCCCTGCGGGTCGAAGTCGCTGCCGCCCTTGCCGCCGCCGATGCCGAGACCGGTCAGGGCGTTCTTGAAGATCTGCTCGAAGCCCAGGAACTTGATGATCCCGAGGTTCACCGAGGGGTGGAAGCGCAGGCCGCCCTTGTAGGGGCCGAGGGCGCTGTTGTATTCGATCCGGAAGCCGCGGTTGACGTGGACCCGGCCCTGGTCGTCCTGCCACGGCACCCGGAACATGATCTGCCGCTCCGGCTCGACCAGCCGTGCGACGAGGCCCGGCTCGGCGTACTCGGGGCGCGCGGCGAGCACCGGGGCGAGGGTGTCCAGCACTTCGCGTGCGGCCTGGTGGAACTCGGGCTCCGCCGGGTTGCGGCGCTCGATCTCGGCGCGGAGCAGGTCGAGCGAGGTCTTGGGGTCGGGTCGTGAGGTCACGAGGTCCCTTTCTGGCGCGGCTGACACCGGTACGGAAACCGGTGATGGGCGCTCGGCGCCGTTGCCGCGCGCAGGACAGCGGCCGGTTGGGGGTGGTTGCCCAAGGCGGCCAGCTTTCCAGTGTTACCTCTCTGTAAACCGGAACGGCAAGGAGCTGGACCGATTGTCCGCTATCTGAGACCCGTCGTGCGGAAACCGGGACGGTGCGCCGGGACCCGGTCACCCCTGCCGGCGTGGCATCCCGCGATGCCCCTGTCTCGCTCACGGCCCTCGCCGGCCGACCCCGTCGTCGCCCTCGGTCTCGCGGCGGCCGGCTGCGTCGCGGGCGCCTACTACCGGCCGCCCGGCTGGCACGCTTTCGACGGAACCGGCCCCGTCCTGGCCTGCCCGACCGCGCTGCCCCTGGCGGTGCGACGCCGGCTGCCGGGCGCGACGGTGCCGGCGTCGGCGGCCGCGTACGCGGTCTACCCCGGTTGCGGCCACCAGCCGTCCGTGAACGTCTGGACGCCGGTCGTCGGCCTGCTCAGCCTGGCCGGGTGCCGTCCGCTCGCCGTCGCCTGGGCCGGGGGCGTCCCGGTGGCCGCGGTCACGGCGCTGAGCGGCCTCGCCGGCCACCCGCACCTCGCGCTGGTGGCCGCCCGGGCCGTCCTCGTGGTCCGGGACGACGGCGGCCCGGCCGCGCCGCCCCCTCCCGCGCCTCCCGACTTCCGCACACGGGTGCCCGGCGCCTCGCGCGATCCGGGGCCTGGCTATCGTGACGATCGCGACTGACGGGAACCAACTGCGCGGTGGGGCAAGGGGAATGATGGCGGATCAGCAGCACTCCGGTATGGACGCTCCCATACGGATCGACACCAGCAAGCCGCATCCCGCGCGGATGTACGACTGGTTCCTCGGCGGCAAGGACAACTACCCGGTGGACGAGGGGCTGGGCAGGCAGCTCGTGGGGTTCGCGCCGGCCATCCCGGTCATGGCGCGGATGAACAGGGCGTTCATGCACCGTGCCACCCGCTGGGTGGTCGGCCGGGGCGTGCGCCAGTTCCTCGACATCGGGACCGGCATCCCGACGGAGCCGAACCTGCACCAGGTGGCCCAGCGGGTCGCCGCCGACGCACGGGTCGTGTACTGCGACAACGACCCCATCGTCCTGGTCCACGCCGAGGCGCTGCTGCGCGGCACCCCCGAAGGGGTCGTCGACTACGTGCAGGCGGACGCCCGCGACACCGCCCTCATCGTCGAGCGCGCCCGGAGGACACTGGACTTCGAGCGGCCGGTCGCGCTCTCCCTGATCGCGCTGCTGCACTTCATCGGCGACGAGGACGGGGCGTACGAGCTGGTGGAGCGGCTCAAGGAGGCGCTGGCGCCGGGCAGTTACCTGATCATGTCCCACCTCACCCCGGACTTCCACCCGGAGGAGGCCTCGCGGAAGGTGATCGACCTGTACCGGGCGGGCGGCCTCACCATGGACATGCGCAGCCGGGACCGGTTCGCCCGCTTCTTCGAGGGCCTGGAGGTCGTCGACCCCGGCATCGTGGCCGCCGAGGAGTGGCACCCGGAGCTCGGGGAGCCGGTTCCCGGCCAGGAGGGCGTCCACAGCGGGGCCTACGTGGCGGTGGCCCGCAAGGGGTGAGCCCCGCCGGGAGGCGGTGGGGGGCCGCCCGGGGCCGGCCGTGCGCGGCCGGCCCCGGGCGGGCTCGTTCAGCCCTTCCCGTGCGTGTGGTGCTTGTGGCCCTTCTTGCAGTCGTCCTCCCGGGCCGCCTCCCGCAGCGTGTCCCGCAGGGCGTAGAAGGCGGGCTTGCGGTCGAAGCCGTCGGTCATGACGGTCGCGAAGCCCTCGCCCTCGAAGAAGACCGGCACCCACGAGTACTTGTCGGTGAAGCCCCAGATGGTGAACGAGTTGCAGCCGTCGACGGCCAGGCACGCCTCGAGCGTCCGCTGGTAGTAGTCGGCCTGCTGCCGCTCCTGCGCCGCGGTGGGCGTCTCGCCCTCCGGGACGTCCATGCGGACGTCCAGCTCGGTGACGGCGGTCTCCAGGCCGAGCGCGTCGAACCGGCGGAGGTTGTCCTCCAGGTCGCCCGGGAAGCCGTAGCGCGTGCTCAGGTGCGCCTGGACGGAGAAGCCGTGCACGGGCACGCCCTGCGCGAGCAGGTCCTGGACGAGGGCGTAGTAGGCGTCGCTCTTGGCGTTGACGCTCTCGACGTTGTAGTCGTTGAAGAACAGCTTCGCCTTCGGGTCGATCCGGTGGACCCACCGGAAGACGTCCGCGACGATGCCCGGGCCCAGCTCACGGATCCAGATGTTGTCCTGGGTGCGCAGGTTGCCCTGGTCGTCGAAGATCTCGTTGGCGACGTCCCACTGCTGGATCTTCCCGGCGTAGCGGCCGACGACGGTGGTGACGTGCTCGCGCAGGATGGAGCGCAGTTCCTTCTTGGAGAAGTCGCCCTGCTCCAGCCACGCCGGGTTCTGGCTGTGCCACAGCAGGGTGTGGCCGCGCACGACCTGGTGGTTCCGCTTGGCGGACGCGACGATGGCGTCGGCCTGCGCGAAGTCGTAGCGGTCCCGCTCGGGGTGGATGTAGTCCCACTTCATCTGGTTCTCGGGGGAGACCGAGCTGAACTGGCGCCCCAGGATCTTCCGGTACTCCTTGTCGTGCGTGAAGGGGTCCGGGTAGTCCTGCTCCAGGTGGTGGCCGCCGCCGGCCACGGCGGTGCCCACGACGAAGCCCTCCGGCGCGGCCTCGCGCAGCCGGTCGGACTTGGCGTGGGAGTGCGGCGCGGCCTTCTTGCCCGCCGCCGGTTCGGCGACGGCCGAACCCGCCATGAGCGGCAGGGCCAGGGCGGCGGTCGCGAGGGCCACGGTGGCGAAACGAATGGATCTCATGCGGGGAGTCTCATTCCATCGTCGTTCGTTCTCGAATGTTTCGAAACCGATGCCGAAACATTAGGGATGGGCGGACGCTAAGGTCTGACCGAACGGCGCGTCAATACCCGTGCACCGGCACGTCCGCGCCACCCCTCCCGCACCCGGGGGCTTCCCTGTGCCTGCCGTACGGTTCCCGACCCGGCGACGCCCTCGTGACGGACGAAAGGAGACACCGTGGTGTCCGGCCCCCCAGCGACCGAACTGATCTCCCTGTCGGACGGGGAGCAGGGCGTCACCGTGCGCGTCCTTCGGTCGGAGAACTTTTGCGGCGGTGAACAGGACGACACCCTGCACGCCGAGATCACCGTCTCCAGTGCGTTCGTGAACGGGCGTGTCGATCTCCACCTCCACGCTCACGACCTCGACAGCTGGGCGGAGGTGCTGGACTCGGTCGCGTCCGGGCGCACCGCGAGCTGGCTGGAGAGCGGCCGATCGCCGCGCATCACCCTCACCCCTGCCGACATCAGCGAAAGCGAATGCACGGAAGTGCACGTCCACGACGTCACCGCTTCCCAGGTCCACGTCACCGTGCCGGTCGCGGCACCGCCCGACTGGATCGAGCGCCACCGCGCCCTGCTCTCCGCCGTCAGGAGTCGTTTCCCCCTCGCGTGAGGGCCCCTCCCCCGGCGGGGAACGGAAGGGCCGGAGCGGCCCCCCTCCTTCGCGCTCGGTGACGGTCCTCCGCACGCCGGCCCGACGGAGCCGGGCACCGAGCGCGAGAACACCGGCGTGTTCGAGGCCCTCGAGAGCGTCGCCGACCTGGTGGACGGCGCTCCGGAGCGCTGGGAACCGGCGGCCCCGAGCGGGGACGTCAGGCTCTCCGGCTGCTGACCCGCCCCGCCCGGACGGCCCGTCACCCCGGAGTGCCCCCAGGGGGCGGGCAGGACCCACCGGGCCTCTCCTGCGGACCGGGGGCGGAGGACTGCTCCTCCTCGTCCCCGCCACCGGCACCGCCCTCAAGGCCCGGCCCGGCCCTCCTGGAGCCGGCCGGGGCCCGGCCGAGGGGCACCTGGGCTTCGCGGCGGGCGGCGCCGGCGACGCGCTCGGCACGGCGGGGCGTGGTGGTACACGCCGCTCACCCGTGCGGCGCCCCTCACCGGCCGGGGCGGCCCGCCCGGCGCCGGCGTCGACGCCCCGGGACACCCCCGGGGCGCCCGCACAGGCGAAAGGGCCCGCACGACCGAAGTCGTGCGGGCCCTCTCAGGTGCTCGCGGCAGGAGCTACCGGGTCAGATCAGCAAGCTCACTTGTTGATCTTGGTGACCTGGCCGGCGCCCACGGTCCGACCACCCTCACGGATGGCGAACTTCAGGCCCTCCTCCATGGCGACGGGCTGGATGAGCTCCACCTTCATCTCGGTGTTGTCACCCGGCATGACCATCTCGGTGCCCTCGGGGAGGGTCACGACGCCGGTCACGTCCGTCGTGCGGAAGTAGAACTGCGGGCGGTAGTTGTTGAAGAAGGGGGTGTGACGGCCACCCTCGTCCTTCGACAGGATGTAGGCCTGGGCCTCGAACTCGGTGTGCGGGGTGACCGAACCGGGCTTGATGATGACCTGGCCGCGCTCGACGTCCTCGCGCTTGATGCCGCGGAGCAGCAGACCGACGTTCTCACCGGCCTGGCCCTCGTCGAGCAGCTTGCGGAACATCTCGATGCCGGTGACCGTGGTGGTGGTCTTCTCGGTCTTGATGCCGATGATGTCGACGGTCTCGTTGACCTTGAGGACACCACGCTCGATGCGGCCGGTGACGACCGTACCGCGACCGGTGATGGTGAAGACGTCCTCGATCGGCATCAGGAACGGCTTGTCGACGTCACGCTCGGGCTCCGGGATGGACTCGTCCACGGCCTTCATCAGCTCGAGGACGGAGTTGCCCCACTCCTTGTCGCCCTCGAGGGCCTTCAGGGCGGAGACCTTGACGACCGGAACGTCGTCGCCCGGGAACTCGTACTCGGAGAGGAGCTCACGGACCTCGAGCTCGACGAGCTCCAGGATCTCCTCGTCGTCCACCATGTCGGCCTTGTTCAGGGCGACGACGATGTACGGAACGCCGACCTGGCGGGCCAGGAGCACGTGCTCCTTGGTCTGCGGCATCGGGCCGTCGGTGGCGGCGACCACGAGGATGGCGCCGTCCATCTGCGCCGCACCCGTGATCATGTTCTTGATGTAGTCCGCGTGACCGGGGCAGTCGACGTGGGCGTAGTGACGCGTCTCGGTCTGGTACTCGACGTGCGCGATGGAGATGGTGATACCGCGCTGGCGCTCTTCGGGAGCCTTGTCGATCTGGTCGAAGGCCGAGGCCTCGTTCAGGTCCGGGTACGCGTCGTGCAGCACCTTGGTAATGGCGGCCGTGAGGGTCGTCTTACCGTGGTCGATGTGACCGATGGTGCCGATGTTGACGTGCGGCTTAGTCCGCTCGAACTTCGCCTTCGCCACGGGGGTCCTCCTGAGAGTGGTTCTGGTACGCCTTACTCATCGGCGCCAGGTGATCTTTGCTGGGAAACCCGGACCCGGGACATTCCGCCGGGGTGACGGCGGAATGTCCCCTGCAGGCTCCGGGGTCAAGCCTAAAGCGTGTACGGCGGGTCCGTTAAACGGAGTCCGTCACTCGCCCTTGGCCTTCGCGATGATCTCCTCGGCGACGTTCCGCGGAACCTCGGCGTAGGAGTCGAACTGCATGGAGTAGCTGGCACGGCCGGACGTCTTGCTGCGCAGGTCGCCGACGTAGCCGAACATCTCCGAGAGGGGCACGAGACCCTTCACGACGCGGGCACCGGCCCGCTCCTCCATGGCCTGGATCTGGCCACGGCGGGAGTTGATGTCGCCGATGACCTCACCCATGTAGTCCTCGGGCGTGGTGACCTCGACGGCCATCATCGGCTCCAGGAGCACGGGAGAAGCCTTGCGCGCGGCCTCCTTGAAGGCCTGCGAACCGGCGATCTTGAACGCGAGTTCGGAGGAGTCGACCTCGTGGTAGCCACCGTCGATGAGCGTGACGCGGACGCCCGTCATCTCGTAGCCGGCCAGGATGCCGAACTGCATGGCCTCCTGCGCACCGGCGTCCACCGAAGGGATGTACTCCTTCGGGATGCGGCCACCGGTGACCTTGTTCACGAACTCGTACGAGGCGTCGCCGCCCTCGATCGGCTCGATCGCGATCTGCACCTTGGCGAACTGACCGGTACCACCGGTCTGCTTCTTGTGGGTGTAGTCCACGCGCTCGACGGCCTTGCGGATCGTCTCGCGGTAGGCGACCTGGGGCTTGCCGACGTTGGCCTCGACCTTGAACTCACGGCGCATGCGGTCGACCAGCACCTCGAGGTGCAGCTCGCCCATGCCGCCGATGATGGTCTGGCCGGTCTCCTCGTCCGAGTGGACCTGGAAGGACGGGTCCTCCTCGGCCAGGCGCTGGATCGCGACGCCCAGCTTCTCCTGGTCGCCCTTCGACTTGGGCTCGATGGCGACCTGGATGACCGGCGCCGGGAAGTCCATGGACTCCAGGATCACCGGGTTCTTGTCGTCGGACAGCGTCTCACCGGTGGTGGTCTGCTTCAGGCCCATGACGGCGACGATGTCGCCGGCGCCCACCGACTCGATCTCCTCACGCTTGTTGGCGTGCATGCGGTAGATCTTGCCGATGCGCTCCTTCTTGCCCTTGACGGAGTTCAGCACGGCGGTGCCGGACTCCAGGCGGCCCGAGTAGACCCGGACGAAGGTGAGCTTGCCGAGGTGCGGGTCGCTCATGATCTTGAACGCGAGGGCCGCGAGCGGCTCGTCCTCGGACGGCTTGCGCTTGACGACGGTCTCGGCGTCCTTCGGGTCGTGACCCTCGATGGCCTCGACGTCGAGCGGGGTCGGCAGGTAGCGCACGACCGCGTCGAGCAGGGGCTGGACGCCCTTGTTCTTGAACGCGGTACCGCAGAACACCGGGGTGACCGTGGTCTCGCTGGACTTGCCGGACGCGATGGTGATGCGACGGATCGCGGCGTACAGCTGCTCCTCGGTGGGCTCCTGGCCCTCCAGGAACAGCTCCATGATCTCTTCGTCGTTCTCGGCGACGGCCTCGACCAGCTTGCCGCGCCACTCCTCGGCGGCCTCGGTGTGCGTGGCCGGGATGTCGACGACGTCGTACATCTCGCCCTTGGCGGCCTCGGCGGACCACACGAGCGCCTTCATGCGGACCAGGTCCACGACGCCCTGGAAGTCGGCCTCGGCACCGATCGGGAGCTGCATGACGAGCGGCTGGGCGCCCAGGCGGTCCGAGATCATGTCCACGCAGCGGTGGAACTCGGCGCCGGTACGGTCCAGCTTGTTGACGAAGCAGATGCGCGGGACGCCGTAACGGTCGGCCTGACGCCACACCGTCTCGGACTGCGGCTCGACACCGGCGACACCGTCGAACACGGTCACGGCACCGTCGAGCACACGCAGGGAACGCTCCACCTCGACGGTGAAGTCGACGTGCCCCGGGGTGTCGATGATGTTGATCGTGTAGTCGTTGTCCTCGAGCGGCCAGTGACAGGTGGTCGCAGCAGACGTGATCGTGATGCCACGCTCCTGCTCCTGCTCCATCCAGTCCATGGTGGCGGCGCCGTCGTGGACCTCACCGATCTTGTACGACACACCGGTGTAGAACAGGATCCGCTCGGTGGTGGTCGTCTTGCCCGCGTCGATGTGGGCCATGATCCCGATGTTGCGGACCTTGGCCAGGTCAAGTGAAGTGGTAGCCATAAGGCTTCAGTCTTCTCTCGGTCTCGATGTGGGTAGCGACTACCAGCGGTAGTGCGCGAAGGCCTTGTTGGACTCGGCCATCTTGTGCGTGTCCTCGCGCTTCTTCACAGCGGCACCCAGGCCGTTGGAGGCGTCGAGAAGCTCGTTGAGCAGACGCTCGGTCATGGTCTTCTCGCGACGGGCGCGGGAGTAACCGACCAGCCAGCGCAGCGCGAGCGTGTTGGCGCGACCGGGCTTGACCTCGATCGGAACCTGGTACGTCGCACCACCGACACGGCGGGACTTGACCTCGAGGGTCGGCTTGATGTTCTCCAGCGCGCGCTTCAGCGTGATGATCGGGTCGTTGCCCGTCTTCTCACGCAGACCCTCCATGGCGCCGTAGACGATGCGCTCGGCGGTGGAACGCTTGCCGTTGAGCAGCACCTTGTTGATCAGGGAGGTCACCAGAGGAGAACCGTAGACCGGGTCGATGATGACCGGGCGCTTCGGGGCGGGGCCCTTACGAGGCATTCTTACTTCTCCTTCTTGGCGCCGTAACGGCTGCGAGCCTGCTTGCGGTTCTTGACACCCTGGGTGTCGAGCGAACCGCGGATGATCTTGTAGCGAACACCCGGCAGGTCCTTCACACGGCCGCCGCGCACGAGCACGATGGAGTGCTCCTGCAGGTTGTGTCCCTCACCCGGAATGTAAGCAGTGACCTCGATACCGCTGGTCAGACGCACACGCGCGACCTTACGCAGGGCCGAGTTCGGCTTCTTCGGGGTGGTCGTGAACACACGCGTGCAGACGCCACGACGCTGAGGGGAACCCTCGAGTGCGGGCGTCTTGTTCTTCTCGACCTTGTCCTGCCGGCCCTTGCGGACCAGCTGCTGGATCGTAGGCACTACTTCTCCGGTTTCTGTGTGCCGAATGGTGAAGCTAACCTGGAACGCCTCCGACCCACGCGGTCGGGTGTGTCGGATCGTGCGACCCTCGCCGCGAGGCGAGAGGCTGCGCAAATCACGGTGGCTGCTGCGGACTCCCCTGCGGTGGAAAAGGCACGCAAGGAGGCCAGGGCACACCCCAGGCACAAGGTCTGAGCGTACCTACCGCATACGCCGTGGTCAAAACAAATGTCCCGGGGCCGCGCGGGGGCGGCGGGCACCCGCCGTCCGCCGCCCCGGACGGCGGGCCGGCCCTTCCGCGTCCGGCGCGCGCCGCGTCCACCGGAAGGCGGGCCAAAGCCGCGGGGACGACGACCGCCCGGACGCCGCGCCCGTCGGGACTGACGCCGGATCAGGCCGACGCGCCCGACCGTCCGTTGACCGTTTCCGCAGGTCCGCGCCACCGCGCTCGACAAACCTCCGCCACGACCCCAAGATTGCCCGTACACTTATTCGAACAGGCATTCGAACTACACCCGAGGGACCCGCACCGCCAGTTGGCGCACACCGGAAAGCAGGCAGACAGACATGGCGAGTGGCACCAGTGACTCCTCGAAGCAGCCGACCGACACCTACGCCCGCCTCGCGCACCTCCTGCCCGGCCCCGTACCCCACCGCGAGGCACTGCTCGACCGGCTGTACAAGGAAGTCCTGAGCCACGAGTCGCGCGCCTACGCCGCGGGCTGGTCCGACGCCATGGCCTGGGTGAGGCAGGCCCGCAAGGCCGACGCGGGGCGCACGCGTCAGGGCGTCCACCCGCTCGGGTGAACGCCCTGATCCCTGTCCCTCGCTCCGCCGGCCTCCTCGGCCCCGCCGGCCACGTCGACCCCGCCGGCCGCCGCCCGGATCACTCACGGGCCGCGGCGGAGCCGTCCGCGCCGGCCGCCTCGGCGGCCGGCCCCGGTTCCACGAACTGGGTGACCACCTTGACGAACACCTCCAGCCGTTCGTCGGGCACGCCCAGCCAGTGGGCGAAGTCCTCGATGGTCGGCTGCCAGTCCGGCGGCGGCGCCAGGTCCGCGGAGACCGGCAGCTCCTCCGGCGTGACCCGGCCGGAGCGGATGAGCATCTCCCGGACCGGAACGCCGAGGACGCGGGCCAGCCCGCGCATCGTCTCCAGGTCGGGCATGCTCTGCCGCTGCAACAGACGGGTGACCGCCGCGCGGTGCACGCCGGCCTCGTCCGCGATCCGCGTCCTGCCACCGCCCCGCGGGCTGTCGATGTCGTAGCCGCGCTGCCGCATCAGCCCCTCGACCCAGCCCGCGAAGGCGTCCAGGCTCTGATTGGCCATCCTCGTTCCTCCCACTCCTCCGCCTGCGCAGAGCATAGCGTGCTTGCTCGCAAGAAATGCGTGCAGCCGTGCACGCACGTTGTGGCGCCGGAGGGCTCCGGAGGCGCGACGGGGCGAGGGGTTCTCTCCCATTTTTGTTGCGCGCTCGCACGCAACCTGTCACAGTGACCTTCCGCCGACCCCGTCGGCACAGGATCGGCCCCCAGGAGTCCTCCATGCCCGCAACCGCGACCGGCGTCCGCCCCGCCGCGTCGGCCACCGCCCCGGCCTCGGCGGCCGCCCGCCGCTTCGACCCGTACCGGCCGCCGGACCTGCCGGACCCGCCCGAGCCGGAAGCCTGGCGGGCCGCCGCCGCCTGCGCGGGCCTGGCGCCCGAGCTGGTGTTCACCCGCCGCCTGGCGGACGCCGCACCCGCCCTGCGGGCCTGCGCCGCCTGCCCCGTGCGCGCCGAGTGCGAGGCCGCCGTGGCCCCGGCCGAGAGCTGGTTCGACGGCGTCTGCGCCGGCCGCCTGTGGCGCAACGGCCGCCCCTCGGCCGACCTCATGGACCTCGACCACCTCCAGCACCGCACCGGGAGCAACCGTGGCTGACCGCCCCTCCTTCGACGCCGCCCTCTGGATCTCGGCCCTGCTCAGCCACTTCCCGGAGCTGTCCGAGGAGCTCGCGCCCGGCCGCCCCGGGAACGCCTGCGCACCGGGCCGCGGACCGTCCGGCCCGCACCACGACGCGCTGCTCCGCGAGGAACGCCGGGAGGCCCTGCTGACGCAGCGGCTGCACGGCGTGACCGCCCCCGGTCACAGCGCCGCCCCGATCCGCCTGCACATCTCGGACACCATCCGCGACATCACCGACGGCGTGGTCGAGCTGGAGGAGGCCGTCCACGCCCGGCTCGGCCTCCCCCGCCCCCGCCGCGCCCGGGTGCCCGAGCGGCTGCGCAGGATCGGCGCCCTGCTCGACCGGATCGCCGAGGACCGGGACCTCGCCGGCCACGTCACCGCCGAGACCCGCCGGATGGCCCGTCGCTGCGCCCGCGCGCTCGGCGACGTCGAGACCCCGGTCCGCGTCTCCGGGCGGTGCCCGTGGTGCGACTCGGTCTCCCTGCGGGCCCTGCCGGACAGCCGGACGGCGCTCTGCGTCAATCCCGCCTGCCGCTGCGCCGACACCACGTGCGGCTGCCACGACGATCCGGCCTACCGGCACGTGTGGCCGGAGGCCGAGTGGCAGGCCCTGGCCGACGCCTCGGGCTGCGACCCGGCGGAACTCGAGGCCGCGGTGTCCGCTCCCCCGTCCGTCCCGTCCGCGCCGCAAGGAGCCCGCCGATGACCGCCCTCCCCGCCCTGCCCACCCTCGTCCCCGGCCCCGTCGCGGCCCGGGAGGTCGGCGTCGCGCCGGCCACCATCCGCAAGTGGGTCCAGCTCGGCCACCTCACCGCGGCCGGCAAGGCCGGCCGGGCCCTGCTCTTCCGCCTGGAGGACGTCTTCGCGGCCGAGCGGGCGGTACGACGCGTCACACGCCCCGCCGGCTGACGGCGCCTCCCGACGCACCCGGCACGGACCCCGACGCGGGTGGCCGGACTCCCTCCCCGGGAGTCCGGCCACCCGCGTTTTCGGCATGTCCGGAGCGCCGCTCCGGCATGCCCGGAACGCCGCGGCCCCGGGCCCGCGGCAGGTCCGCCGAGCCCGCACACGGCCGCCCCCTCACTCATTAGTTGCGCGCGCGCACGCTCTCTGTCACAGTTGGTGCAGCGGCGGAGCTGTGCCCCCGACCGGGGCGCGGGCCCGCCGTCCGTCGTCGGGCGGTGTCCGCGCCCCTCTCCCTCCCGCCCCCGCGGACACCGCCCGACAGGCCCGGCACCTCCTTCCGCCCGTGTCCCTCCGTCAGTCCCGAGGAGAACGTCATGTCCACGCCTCCCCCGAGTTCCTTTCCCGACGTCGAGGAGCTGGTCGCCGAAGTCCTCGCGGACGCCCCGGCCCTGTCGACGGCGCTGGTCGCCGTCGAGCCGCCGCCGGAGTTCGACGGCACCCAGCCGGCCGTCCTGGTCAACCGCCGCGGCGGCGCCTGGACCGGCGACCTGCACGTCGACATGCCGCTGATCGAGCTGGAGGTCTACGGCCCCACCAAGGCCCAGGCCCACGTACTGGCCAACTCCGCCCGTCGGGTGCTGCTGGCCCTGATGGACCAGCGGCTCGGCGGCAACTACGTCAGTGACGTCGAGGAGATGGACGGCCCGCGCTGGCTGCCCGACTACCTCTACCGCGCGGCCAACCGCTACGTGAGCGTCACGCGCCTCTCCATCGACGTCCACTGACGTCCGCGGCCCCGGCCGCCCCCGAACGAGGCCTCCGCCGTCCCGGCGGGGGCCTTCGCCATGCCCGGACCTCCCCGGGAGTGGCACGCACCCACTCATCCCGTCCCAAGGAGAAACACCACCATGGCAGGACGCAACGCCTCCGAGATCCGCATCGCCGGCACCGGCCGTCTCTACGTCGCCGACGTCGACACCGACCTCCCGGCCTTCGGCACCGGTGAGGCCGAGACCGACTGGGCCGAATGGAAGGACCTCGGCTACACCACCTCCGACGGTGTCACCTTCGGCAAGAAGGACAAGCTGGAGCCGATCGACGCCTGGCAGGCGGTCAGCCCGGTCCACTTCGTCTACTCGGACCGTGAGCTGACGCTGAAGTTCTCCCTGCTCCAGTTCAACGAGGACACGCTCCCGTTCTTCATGGGCGGCGGCACGGTGAAGCCGGTGGCCGGGTCCACCGACGTCTTCACGTACGACCTCGCCGACTACGCCCAGGCCGACCCCCGCGCCCTGGCCCTGGAGTTCAACGACATCAAGGCGGACGGCAGCGCCGACGGCGTCAACACCGCGGTCACCTACCGCATCTACATCCCGCGCGGCCAGGTCACCGCGTCCGACGACATCAAGCTCGGCCGCAAGGCCGCGGCCCAGCTGGGCATCACCTTCACCGCGATGTCCAGCGGCGACGACCAGCCGCTGGCGAAGTTCCTGATGCAGGACGGCTCCTACGCCGCCACCGCCTGACCCACCCGGGGGTGGGCCGCCCGCCGGCGGCCCGCCCCCGGTCCGTTCCGCTCCCCCTTTCACCCTTCACCACCACCAAGGAGTACGACCCGCCATGGCCCGTTTCGACGTCAACGCCGCCCGTGCCCAGCGCCTGGAAGCCCTCGGCCGCACCTGGTCCTTCGACCTGGACGAGGACACCTTCACCCTCCCGACCGAGCTGTCCCGGGCCACCGCGCGCGCCCTGCGCCGGCTCGACGACAACGACGTCGACGGCCTGCTCAAGCTCCTGATGGGCGAGCAGCAGTTCGCCCGCTTCGAGAAGCACGAGGTGACCATGCAGGACATCGGCGCCATCCTCGAGGCCTACGGCAAGGAGACGGGGATGGGCCTGGGGGAAGGCTGAGCCTCGACGCGTTCGTCGAAGAACACGCCGAGGCCCTCGAAGCCGACCTGCTGCGCCACTACGGCGTGGACCTGCTCGACTGGCACCGCGAGGAGCTGTCGTCGCGCCGGCTGCTGGTGCTGATCCGGCACCTGCCGCCGGACGCGTCGCTCAACCGTGAGCTGCACGGGGAGGCCGCCGACTGGTCGGTCACCGACTACCTGCTCGCGGCGGCCGTCGACCACCTGGCGGTCGCCAACTGGATGTTCGCCAGCGTCAACACCGGGGAGGACGACGACCCCCCGGAGCCCCCGCAGCCGGTGCCGCGGCCCGGGGAACCGACGGACGAATCCGCCCCGGCCGAGGACGCCCCGGGTCTGCCCACCCCCGCGGAGCTGGCCGGCTTCTTCACCTGATCCCGGTCAGCGGCCGTCGTCCTGCTTCGCCACGGGGACCCACTCCTGCAGCTCGTCCACCAGAGCCCTGGCCCGTTCCGACAGGCGGGGCTCACCGCGTCCCTGGGTTCCGGCCGTGCCGGTGCCCACCGCGGAAGCGGGGGCCGTGTCGTCCTCGGCCCGGTGGTGCTGCTCCCGCTGCTCCTCCGGTGCCGGCGCCGGCGCCGGCCCGGCCGGCGGCGTCCTGGGCGAGGGCACCTCTCCTCCCAGGACCCGCCGGGCGGCACGCGCCACCCGGCGCTCGCGCGCCGCGAGTTCCTCCTCCAGCTCGGAGGAGCTCGGGGGGCGGTGCTCGTCGAATCGTTCCTGCTCGCGCGCGATCCGCTCCTCGGCCTCCGCCACCGTGGGCGGCGGCATCAGAAGGTCCGCGAAGGGAAGCGGGATCACATCGGCGTTCTCCTCGGAGGTGCCCGATCTGCGCAGCGGGGTCCCGCCGCGGCGCGCCCCCGTGCCGACGGCCTGGCCCTTCGCGTAGGCGTCGGCGATGCGGCGCTCGTACTCCCGCCGGACGGCGGGGAGGTCGGTGCGCATGGCCTCCGCCCAGCCGGCGGAGAAGGCCGCCGTCTCCCTGCGGTCGACCTCTGACCGGGGCATCACCACGAGCTCGTCGGGATCGAAGCCGTCCCGCAGCACCAACTCGGAGACTCTCGCGATCAGATGGGGCAGGTCCGGCGAGATCACCAGCCAGTCCACCGCCCGGTCGCCCCAACCGTCCCCCACCCGCCTCGACACCGCCGGATCGCCCTCCCGCCCCATGCCCCGCTCTGGCTCCCCAACCCCGCGGAACTCGCTGAATGACCCTCAGCGTACCGCGCTGACATGCAGTCACCCCGGCGGGAGCACACGCCACAGAGGCCCGCCCGACCGCCACGGAACCCGGTGCCCGGCCCTCCCGGACTCAGTAGATCAGCACGAGCGCGACGGATATGGCCGCCACCACCGCCAGGCCGAACAACGCGCTGCCGACGCTGAGATCCGTGGCGACCCTGGCCTTCTGCGGCTTGCTCGGCAGATACAGGAGGGTGCGCGTCTCGCCGACCTCGGCGAGGGGGTAGTTCTGCGGCGTCGTCCTGATGCGGGCAACCTTCCCGTCATCCCCCGTGAACTCGAATTCGCATGTGACGCTCGGCTTCGCGGTGTTGAAGTTTCGATGAATGGCGACGCATACGCCCTCACATTTGACGCCACGCCTCATCAAGGGGACATCGCGCCAAAGAATCGCCAAGCAAGGGGCAATAAAAAATACGCCGAAAAGCACGACGAGTGGTACAAAATCCACGACATCCCCAATAGCCAGTAAACCGAAACCAGCAGCTCAACCTCACAAGGAGGCGCCATATGAGCGATGAGGCTACAGCCACGGAACCCGAGGAGCAAGAGGAGGCGCCAGGTCCAGGCCTCGTGAGCAAGTGGAGCGTGTGGTGGAAGGATCCGGAGCTCGTTGGGGCCGCCATTTCCTGGCAGGGGCTGAAACTTGAGATTCCGCCGATCTTCAATATGGAGGTTCTGAGCGACCACCTCCTCAAGAAATTTGGGTTCGAACGCAACAACCTCGGCATCATGTCCCGAGCGAGTTGGGATGAATGGGGACGCACCACGTTCAACCGTCCCGCCCCACCACCCACCGCCGAGGATGTGAACGCTCGCGTCACCGAGACCAATGCCCAGGTCACCCAGACCAATACCCAGGTCGCCCAGACCAGTACCCAACTCACCCAGACCAACGAGGCGGTGACAAACCTCACCCAGAGCGTCCAGGCCTTGGATGGCGAGATCACCAGACTGAGAAATGATCTGGGCGGGTAAATCTCGGATTTCTCCGTCGGAGAAACATCCACAAGTAACTCGCCGGGAGAAACGCAATGTCCCTCGTCGCTTCATTGAAGAAGAGCTCCGCCGCCCTCCAGGACTTCAAGAACAAAGCCTCCAGTGCTGCAACCGCCGCGAAAAACATCGGAACCGCCGGGCAGCAGGGCGCCAGCCGCCTCAAGTCGCTCAAAAGCGCCGCACAAGGCGCCGAGAAGGAGCTCAAGGACCTCAAGTCCGCCTCCGACAAGGCCGAGAAGTCGATCGCCAAGGCCGGTCGGGCCGGAAGCACCGCCGGCAAGAACCTCGGCACCTACCAGAAGGGCGCCACCAAGGCCGCCAAGGGCCAGGACAAGCTGAACAAGTCGATGAAGGGCAACATCTTCACGCGGCTTCTCAGCATGCTGATGCCGCTGGTCGAGAAGGTCGTCGCGATGGCGACCCAGTCGAAGACCATGCAGAACGTGATGAAGAAGGCCTTCACCGCCGTCCGCACCGTGATCAGCGCGGTGATGAAGGCGATCGGCCCCATCATGAAGAAGGCCGCCTCCCTCATCAAGAGCGTCTGGAACGGCATCAAGAAATCCGTCTCGACCGTCGTCAATGCCGTCTCCAGCATCGTCAAGAAGACCTTCAACGCCATCAAGTCGGCCATCACCACCGTGCTGAACGCCGTCAGGAGTGTGGTCCGCAGCGTCTGGAACGGCATCAAGTCGGCCATCATGCCGGTGGTCAACTGGGTCCGGACGGCGATCCCCCAGGCGTTCCAGACCGTGAAGAACAAGATGTCCAGCGCCTGGAACGGGCTCAAGGACATCGCCGGAAGGGCCTTCAACAGGGTCAAGGGCGCCGTCAAGGGCCCGATCAACGGCGTGATCGACCTGATCAACTCCATGATCCGCAAGGTCAACGGCATCAAGGTCAGCGTGCCCGGCTGGGTGCCGCTCGTCGGCGGCAAGACCTTCGGCGTCAGCCTGCCCACCATCCCCCGTCTCGCCGAGGGCGGCGTCGTCCGGCCCCGCGCCGGAGGTGTGCCGGCGATCCTCGCCGAGGCCGGTGAGGCCGAGGCCGTCCTGCCGCTGTCCAAGCTGAACCGCCTGCTGTCCTACACCGCCCGCCAGAGCCGTGCCCAGGCGCTCAACGCCGGAACCGGCGCGGCGGCCGGCTTCCAGATCGAGAACTACTACGAGGCGCCGTCGGCCGACCTGGAGGACACCGCCCGTGCCCTCTACTTCCTGGCGAAGGCACGCGGATGAGCGCCGCGGCCCTCTCCGCCTCCCCCGCCCTCCGGATCGAGCGGCTCCTGCAGGGGGTCGCCCCGGCGGTCAAGGACTTCCAAAACCGGGTCGGTCAGGTGTCGGGGGCGCTGAAGTCGCTGGTCACCGGTGTGCGAAGGGCGGCCGGCCAGGCGGACGGCCTGGCCCCTGCGGCCCGGCAGGCGCAGACCGCGCTGTCGAGGATGAAGAACGGGGCCACCGCGAGCGCCCGCACCGTGCAGGCACTCGGCCGCGGCGCCACCACCGCCACCGCAGGCGTGAAGCGGATCACCGCACCCGCGAAGAGGGGCCGGGCCGGTCTGGCCGGGCTCGCCCTGGGCGCGAGCGGTCTCCTGACGATGGTGGTCGGCATGAGCACCATCGGCGGCACCCTCGGTACGGCGCTGACCGCGTTCGGCGCGGCCGCCGTCGTCGGCAGCATCGTGATGACCGCGATGAACACCGTCACGAAGGGCAACCCGCTCGGGCTGGCCCTCGCCGTCCTCGTGCCCGTCCTCGCCTACCTCCTGGAACTCGCCCTGAGTTCCGAGACGGGACAGCGGATCATGAAGCAGGTCTTCGCCAGGGTGCAGGAGACCTTCCAGTCGGTCGTCACGTTCCTCACGCCGCTGATGAAACTCGTCGGCCGGGCGGTCGGCACGTACTTCACCGGCTACCTGACCCTGATCACCACCGTGCTGAACGTCGTCGGCCCCGGTGTCCGCAAGGGCTTCGCGGCGGCCCGGTCCGCCGTGAACGGCGCGCTCGCCCCGCTGCGGAGCATCGCCTCGCGTGCCCTCGGCGGGGTGCGGACCGCGGTGGACGGCGTCCGGCGGTGGTTCACCGGCACCCTGCCGAGGTCCTACACCCGGGTGAGGGACGCCGTGGCCAACTCCCTCGGGGGCATCGGCGGCTTCGTCGGCACCGGCCTGCAGACCGTGCTCGGTGTGATCAAGGGACCGCTCAACGGCCTGATCGCCTTCGCCAACTGGATCATCGACGGCCTGAACGACCTCGGCGGCGAGTTCTTCGGCAAGAAGTTCGGCGTCCACCTCGACAAGATCCCCATGCTCGCCGAGGGCGGCGTGGTCGATCCGTCCGGGTCCGGCGGCCCGGCATCGCACGTCCGTCCGCTGTCGTCACTGGACCGGCTCCGCCCGGCCGAGGCGTCCGCCGCCGGCGCCCGGCGCCCGGCGGACCCGTCCCGGCTGCACACCTACGTCGCCCCGGACGGCCACAGTCCGCTCGCCGTCGCCGCCGACCTGCTCTTCCTGCACCGCACCGCGTGTGCCGCCTGAGGGCGGCCGCGCCCGCCCACCCCGAGCACCGACCCCGTGGAGGTGACGGCCCGTCATGGCCGAAACAGCGTTCCTCACCGGCCCGCCCCTCACCAGACCCGGCTCACTGATCACCCGCGACGGGCAGATCCAGTGGGCCGGTCTGCTGATGGGTCCGGGCACCCCGTACCAGATCGACCGCAGCGGCGTCACCGGCTGGGAGGACCTGCCCGCCCTCGACACCGGTGACATCGCCCGCCCCGACCAGCACGGCGCCTGGCCGGGTGCCCGCTGGGCGCAGCCCAGGATCGTCGAGGCGTCCGTGTGGCTGCTGCCGTCGACGGCCGGTCTCTCCGCCCACGACGTCACCGCCGGCTTCCGGGCGGCGACCGGGGCGGAGGGCGGCGAGCAGTGGCTGACCGTCCGCCTGCACGGCGAGGCCCTCGCCCTGAAGGCGCGGGTCAGCCGCCGCGTCGTGCCCAACGACCGCTCCTTCGCCCGGGACGGCACGGCCAGGGCCACCGTCCAGTGGACGGCGACCGACCCCCGGCGCTACAGCGTCGAGGAGCACAGCGAGGGGGCCAGGCTCCCCCGCACCGAGGACGGACTGGTGTGGCAGGACGAGCGGGGACTCGGCCTGGCCTTCCCCCTCGACTGGGGCAGCACGGGCGGCGCCGGCGCGTTCACCGTCCTCAACGCGGGATCGGCCGCCACCCGTCCCGTGATCGAGTTCCGCGGGCCGCTCCGCCGCCCCGCCCTGACCCGGCTGAGCGACGGGCGGCGGCTCCAGTACGACATCGCCCTCGGACCGCAGGACGTCCTCACCGTGGACACCGAGACCGGCACGGTCCTGCTGAACGGCACGGCCTCCCGGCTCTACACCGCCACCTCGGCCTCCTCACCGGAACAGCTGTTCCACCTCGAGCCGGGCCGCACCCCGCTCGTCTTCCGCTCCGACGACCTGGAGCCGCACCCGGACGCCTCGGTCACCGTCCGCTGGCGCGACGCCCACTGGTGACCGGTCCGCGTCCGCCCGCTCGCCCCAGCCCACCCGACACCCCCACGGCACCCTTCAGGAGGACAACATGCCCGTGCGCAGCGCATGGCTGATCAACCGCACCGAGACCGAGTCCGGCCAGTCCAGGACCGACACCCGTCTCGCCCCTCTCGGCACCATGGCCCCGACCGACGGCCTGAGCACCCTGTCCGGCATCATCCCCGGCTCGCCGGGCGGCAAGCACCGCATGTCCGGCCTCTACGTGTTCGGTGAGAACACCGGCATGACGGCCACGGTGGCCCCGGGCCGGGCCGTCATCCAGGGCTCCGAGGCGGCCGGCGCCTACCCGGTGGTCCTGACCGACTACACGACGGTCACCTTCGCGGACGGCGACGCCGCCAACCCGCGCATCGACCTGGTGGTGCTGCGGGTCTACGACGCCCAGTTCGACAGCGGCAACGGCCGTACCGAGGCGGTCCTGGAGGTGGTCCAGGGCGAGCCGTCCGGCACCCCGCAGCCGCCCGCCCTCCCCCCGACCTCGCTGCCGCTGGCCCGGGTGGAGGTCCCGGCGGGCGCCTCCGTCGGCAACAACGGCATCCGCTGGGACACCGCGGTGGACGATCTGCGGGAGGCCGCCGTCGCGGTCGGCGGCATCCTGCCGGAGACCCACAACCGTGACATCGCGGGCGGCTACCCGGGCCAGTACCGGGACACCGGCACCCAACTGCAGCGCTGGGACGGCTCCCGCTGGACGGTCTACCCCCGCCACGTCGGCGGCATCGCCCCGCAGGGCGCGCTGGCCACCGGCGAGTACACCGGCCAGTACCGCGACGAGGGCGGACGCCTGCAGCGCTGGGACGGCCAGGGGTGGCGCCCGGCGGTCGCCGTGCCGCCGACCGTGTTCGCGTCCGACACCGACGGCGGTTACTCCGCCTCGACCACCTGGACGGAGGCGCTGGAGACCGGCACCACCACGGTGCCGAAGGTCACGACGTCGTTCACCGCCCCGGTGTCCGGCGCGGTCCTGGTGACCCTCGGCTTCCTCGGCAACGCGGGGGTGGACGGTCAGACGGCCCGGATGTCCGTGAGCATCCGCAAGAACGGCTCCGTGCTGGTCGAGCCGCACGAGGCCCGCTCGGCGGTGACCACCTGCAACCGGGCGTCGAGCGTGTCCTACACGTTCAGGATCACCGGTCTGGAGCCCGGCGTCGCGCACAACGCGACCCTGGCCTACCAGTCGTCGGCGGCCTCCAGCCGGAACTGGTACGACTCCCGTTTCCTGCGCATCGACCCGTGGCTGTGAGGCCGCGGTGAACGAGTCCTCCCTCACCCCCGTCTACCGGGCGCTCTTCTGCGACCTGCGCACCGACCAGATCGTGGACGTGCTGCCCCTGACGGACGCCAAGTTCGACGACTACATCGGCAAGGCCGGCTCGCTCACCGCGACCGTCCCGCTCCCGGAGGCGGCCCTCGCCTCCCGGGCGCGGGCGGCCCTCCGGCCGGGCCGCACCGCGGTGTGGCTGGAGCGCGGCGGCGACATCTGGTGGGGCGGAGTGCTGTGGACCATCACTCCGGCCTGCGACGAACAGGGCCGCGTCACCGTGCAGTTCCAGGCGGGCACCTTCGACTCGTACCTGGACCACCGCATCCTCGCCCACGGCCTGGCCGGCACCGCGACCGACCAGTTCGACATCGCCCGGTCCCTGGTCGAGCACATGCAGGACCAGCCGGGCGGCGACATCGGCATCACGCTGGGCAACGAGATGTCGGGAGTGCGACGCGACTACGCGTACCCCTACTCGGCACTCGGCCGGGTCCGGGAACTCCTGGACAAGCTGGCGCAGCTCACCGACGGCTTCGAATGGCGGATCCACTGCTTCCGCGACGCCCGCAACCGCCGGGTGAAGCGGCTGCAGCTCGGCTCCCCACGGATCGTCGCCGGCCAGTCCGACCTGGTGGTGACCCACCCCGGCCAGGTCGTCACCTACAGCCTGCCCACGGACTCCACCGTGCAGGCCAACGTGTGGGTGGCGCGCGGCGAGGCCGCCGGCACCGACCAGACGGAGGAGTCCGAGCCGCTGACCGTGGAGGAGACCGCGCCGGCGGCACTGGCCGACGGCTGGCCCCGGCTGGAGCAGACCTCCGACCACAGCGGTGTCACCGACGAGGCGACCCTGCGCTCGCTGGCCCGGGCCGAACTCGCCCGGCAGAACAGGCCGGAGATGATCCCGGAGATCACCGTCACGCTCGACGGGACCATCACCCCCGCCCTGCTGGGCGCCGTCGTCCGGCTGCGCATCCACGACCTGTGGCACCCCGGGGGGCTCGACCGGCCCTACCGGATCGTCGGGCTCGCGGTGAACCCACCGCAACGCACCAAGCCCGAGACGGCCACGCTCTACCTGGAAGAGGTGTGACGGATGGCGATCATCCCGCTCGACCTGCTCGACCGCATCCGCGCCCTGGAACGCCAGGTCCGCGAGCTGATGGGCAGCGCCAACACCAGCCCCGCCCGCAACCAGGTCAGCAGCGGCGAGATCGTCATCGGTGACGGCGGCCGCCTGCGGGTGCGGACCCCGGCCGGCGAGGACCTGCTCTACCTGGGGCGGGTCGCACCGGACCGGGAGGGGGACACGCCCCAGCAGGGCCTGGTGGTCCGCCGCGACGACGGCTCGCTCGCCCTCACCGTGTGGACCGCCAGCCCCGACACGCTGCCGGTCCAGTCGGTGCGGATCCTGGACCGGCGCGGCAACGTCGTCGTCGCGGACGACTCCGTCCGCCGGGGTCTCGCCCGCCCGTACATCCCGTACCCGCTGCCCGGCCCCGCCGCCACCGCCCGGTGGGAGTCGACCGGTTCCACCGAGTGGACCACGCTCTACCGCGGCCCCGGCATCGTGCAGCACCCGCGGCTGCACTGCCGGATCGCCCTCGAGGGCCCGGCCGGCGCGGAGGTCCGGCTCCTGGTGAACGGCGCCCAGGTGGGCCCGGTGGGTTCCGCCACCGCCGAGGACGGCACCCCCGTCGACGAGTTCCTGCTGGTCGAGGAGGTCGCCGTGGACTTCGACGCACCCGTCGTCCTCGAGGTCCAGGCACGGGTGGCCGCCACCGGCGACACCGTCCGCTGCCTGCCCCTCGCCCTGTACGGCGTCCAGTCCTGACCCGCCGCCCCGTCCCGGGGCCCACACCGCGCCGGATCCCGCCCTCCGGCACCCCGACCCCGTAAGGAGAGGCACAGTGCTGCCCGAATCCATCCCCACCGTCCGTGTCACGGCACGCTATCTGGCCCCGGACGGCACCCCGCTCACCGGAACCGTGGAGTTCCGTCCGCCCGCCCTGCTGACCCACTCCGACACCGACGTGTTCGTGGGCGGTCCCACCACGGCGGCCCTGGACGCCGACGGCCGGCTCGCGGTCGTCCTGCCGGCCACCGACGCACCCGGCTGGAACCCGGTCGACTGGACGTACCGGGTGACCGAGAAGGTCTCCGGGCTCCCCACCCGGAACTACCGGATAGCGCTGGCCGCCGCGCACCCCGCGGTCGACCTCGCCGACGTCCGGCCCGCGGACCCGTCCACCCCGAACTACGTCGCCGTCCCCGGCCCGCCCGGGCCGCAGGGCGAGCTGGGACCGGCCGGCCCGCCCGGACCGGTCCGCTCGGTCAACGGCCGCACCACCCCGGACATCACCCTCACCGCCGCCGACGTGGGCGCGCTGGCCGTCGACACGGCCGGCGTGCCGAGCGGTGTCGCCCAGCTCGGCACCGACGGGAAGGTCCCGCTGTCGCAGCTCCCCGCCCTCGGCGGCCAGGTCGCCTCGGTGAACGGCCGCACCGGCGAGGTGGTGATCACCGCCGCCGACTTGTCCGCGCTGACCCAGGCGGCGGGTGACGCCCGCTACCTGCCCATCGACGGCTCCCCGGTGACCTCGGTCAACGGCAAGGCCGGCGCGGTCCAGCTGACCGCCTCGGACGTGGCCGCGGTCGCGGCGGGCACCGCCGTCACCCTGACCGGCGACCAGACGGTGGCGGGAGCCAAGACCTTCACCACCCCGCCGTCGACGGCCGCCCTGCCGAGCAGTCCCGACCACCTCGCCTCACGCGCCTACGTCGACTCCGTCGCCGCGGCCGGCATGTGGACCCCGTCGGCCCTCGGCTTCACCGCCTGGGCCTTCGACCCGGCCACCGCCGCGGACGCCAGCGAGCAGTCCCCCCTGACCGGCCACGTCTACCTCATCGGCGTACCGCTGTACGCGCCCGCCACCATCAACAGCGTGGTGTTCTACCTGAACCGGTACTCCACCTCCGGCGGAGCCATCAGCGCCTCCTCGTTCGCCGGCCTCTACAACAGCGCCGGCCGGCAGGTGGGCACCACCACCGCCCTCACCAACCACTTCAAGGCCACCACCGGTGCCACGGTGGTGTGCCCGCTGAGGTCGGCCTACGAGGCGCCCGCCGGCCTCTACTGGGTGGCCCTGCTCCTCAACGGCACCACCTCCGGCCTCGGCCTCCTCCGCGGTGCCAGCCAGGGCGACTTCCCGGGCGGCAGCGCGCGGATGCCCGACCAGGGCATCGCCCGGCACGCCCGGCTCTCCACCACCGGCCAGACCTCCCTGCCGAGTTCGTTCGCCCCGGCCTCGGCCGTCGTCGCGGACGCCAACGCCATCTGGGCCGCGGTCGCCTGACCCGGCACCGCCTCCCTCCCCGCACCCCCGTCCCCGCCCAGAGAAGAAGGAAGAGACATGGCCACTCCCCTCTCCGCCGACGCCCTCGTCGCCGCCCTCCGCGCCGAGGGCCTCACCGTCGTCGAGCACGACGGCTGGCGCACCAACAACCGCGATCACATCGGGCCCTGGGGGCCGGTGAACGGTGTGATGATCCACCACACCGTCACCTCCGGCACCGCCGCCACCGTCGATCTGTGCTTCAACGGCTACGAGGGCCTGCCCGGCCCGCTCTGCCACGGCGTCATCGCCAAGGACGGCTCCGTCCACCTCGTGGGCAACGGCCGCGCCAACCACGCCGGTTCCGGTGACGACGACGTCCTGGCCGCGGTGATCGCCGAGACGGCGCTGCCGGCCCCGAACGAGAACAACACCGACGGCAACACCCGCTTCTACGGCTTCGAATGCGTCAACCTGGGCGACGGCGCCGACCCGTGGCCGGAGGTCCAGCTGGACGCGATCGAGCGGGCCTCCACGGCGATCTGCCGTGCCCACGGCTGGGGCGCCGGGTCGGTCATCGCCCACAAGGAGTGGACCAACACCAAGATCGACCCGCGCGGCTTCGCCATGAGCGGCCTGCGCGGCCGGATCGCCACTCGTCTGGGCCAGGCGCCGACCCGGCCGGTGGTCGACCTCTCCCTGCTGGTCGAAGCGGCCCTGACCGACCCGGCCGCCCCCGGCACCCCGGTGACCTACAGCGGCGTGATCCACGTCGAGCGCGCCCTGGCGGCCGAGGGCCTGCTCGCCGAGGGCTACGTCGACGGCCACTACGGCACCACCACCGTCGACGCCTACGCCGCCTGGCAGCGCCGCCTCGGCTACAGCGGCGCCGACGCCGACGGCATCCCCGGCACGAGCAGCCTGCGCGCCCTCGGTGACAGGCACGGATTCGACGTGGAGGAATGAGTCCATGACCGACGCCAACCGGCGGGCCGCGCGCACCGTGGTCCAGACCCTGCTGGCGGTGGCGGCGCTGCTGCCGGTGATCGTCGACGGCGCGGGTCTGTCGCGCTCCCTCCCGTGGGTGGCCACGGCACTGGCCGTGGCCGGCGCGACGTCGCGGATCATGTCCCTGGCCGGGGTGCAGGCCCTGCTGCCGGCGTGGCTGCGCGCCACCGGCCCGGCCGACGGCTCCGCAAAGCCGGACGGGCGGGCGGCCGGGGGGCGCGGATGACCGAGACCGATCCGCACGACCCGGCGTCCGTGGCCCTCGAACTCGAACGGCTGCGGACGAGCGTGGAGACCGGATTCGCCCGGGTCGACGGCTCGCTCGCCCTGCTGGTGCAGCGGGGCGACCAGACCGACCGGCAGCTCGCCGACCACGAGATGCGCCTGGACGAACTGGAACGAGCCCGCTGGCCACTGACCGGCGTCGCCACCCTCACCGCCCTGGCGGGCCTGGCGGTGGCGGCCTGGGAGCTCACCGCTCACTGACCGGCACGCCCCGCACCACGGCCCGTCCCCACCCCGCGCCGGGCCCCCCCCCCCCCGGGGGGGCGGGGCCCCCCCCAATAAAACCCCCGGGCCGGGGCCCCCCCCCCCCCCCCCCGCCCCCCCCGCCCCCCCGGGGGGGGGCCGGCGCCCCGTCATTTCCTCCGCAGTGCCGGGGCCCCTCCCCACCCGTCCGGGAAGCACGGGACGAGGGGCCACGGCCGGACCAGCGACCGAAAGGACCTCCTCATGGCCGCCCCCCTCTCCGCCGGCGCACTCGTCAGGGCGCTGCGCGCCGAGGGCGTCAGGGTCGTCGAACACGACGGCTGGCGCACCAACAACCGCAACCACAAGGGCGCCTGGGGCCCCGTCCACGGCGTGATGATCCACCACACGGTGACCAGCGGCACCGCCGCCACCGTGCGCCTCTGCTCCGAAGGCCACTCGAGCCTTCCCGGCCCCCTCTGCCACGGCGTCATCGCCAAGGACGGCACCGTCCACCTCGTGGGCAACGGCCGCGCCAACCACGCCGGTTCCGGTGACGACGAGGTGCTGCGCGCGGTGATCGCCGAGTCCGCGGGGCTGCCGGCCCCGAACGAGAACAACACCGACGGCAACGCCCGCTTCTACGGCTTCGAATGCGTCAACCTGGGCGACGGGAAGGACCCCTGGCCGGCCGCGCAGCTGGAGGCGGTGGAGGCGGTCTCGGCGGCCCTCTGCCGCGCCCACCGCTGGAGCGCGCACTCGGTGATCGGCCACAAGGAGTGGACCAACACCAAGATCGACCCCCGGGGCTTCTCCATGGCCGCCCTGCGGGACCGCGTCGCCTCCCGCCTCGGCGGTACCGCCCCGGCCCCTCCGCCGCGGCCCATGGTGGACCTGTCCCGGCTGGTGGCGGCCGCCCGGACCGACCCGTCCGCGCCGGGCACCCCCGTCACCTACAGCGGTGTCAGGACCGTGGAACGGGCCCTGGTCGCGGAGGGGCTGCTGGCCGCACGGTACGCGGACGGCCACTACGGCACCCAGACCGTGTCCGCCTACGCCGCCTGGCAGCGCCGCTGCGGTTACACCGGCGCGGACGCGGACGGCGTCCCGGGCATTACCACGCTGCGCCGCCTGGGCGCGGAACACGGCTTCACGGTGCGGGCCTAGCCGTACCGCCCGGCCCCCCCCGGGGCCGCCCCGAGATGGCCGAAAGGTGGCCGGGGGCACCAACTAAGCTGTTCAGCAAGCACGTTGGGAACGAGGCCCCCAGTACGACCACCTCGCTTCCGCCGTCACGTGCGCACCGCCCCCACACCTCCAGCCGCCCCTCCGCCATCCAGGAGCATCCGTGCAGGTCGTGTACCGCCCCGTCGTCCTCACCCTCGCCACCGCGGCGACCCTGCTGCTGGCCACCGCCTGCGGCAGTGAGACCGGCGACGCAGCCGCCCCGTCGGAGCCGTCGGCCGCCTCCTCCGCGGCCGGCGGCGCGGAGGAGTCCCCGACGGCCTCCCCCTCGGGCTCGGCCACCGCGTCCGCCTCCGCCTCCGCGTCCACCTCGGCGTCCGCATCCGCGTCCGCGTCCGCCTCCGCCTCGGCCGCCTCCGCCGCCTCCACCGCGCCGTCGAAGACCTCCGAGCCCGAGCCGGACAGGCCCGCCGCCCCGTCCTTCCCCGTACCGGTGCAGGTCGGCGACGCCACCCAGGTGATCACGGTCCGCGCGAGCGGCTCGTACGCCACGGTGACCGCCTGGCAGAAGGGCCCCTCCGGCTGGAAGGCCCAGTTCTCCACCGACGCGGGCCGGGTCGGCTCCAACGGGGTGACCAACGGCGCCACCCGGCGCCAGAACACGTACACCACGCCGTCCGGCACCTACACCATCACCGAGGGCTTCGGCCTGCAGGCGGGCGGCACCTCGATGCCGTACACCCGGGTCGACAGCAGCCACTGGTGGGTGCAGGACCCGCAGTCGAAGTTCTACAACTCCCTGCACACCGCGGCCGGAGCCGACTTCCCGCTGACCGAGAAGGGGGACCGGGGCAGCGAGCACCTCGTGAACTACCCGACGCAGTACGCCAAGGCCCTGGTGATCAACTTCAACCGCTGGCCCGCCGTCCCGGGCCGCGGCGCCGGGATCTTCCTGCACGTCAACGGCAGTGGCGCCACCGCGGGCTGTGTCTCCGTGCCCCGCCCGACCATGGACCGCATCATGGCGTGGGTCAACCCTTCCGCCCACCCCCGGATCGCGATCGGCTGACCGGGCCCCGCACACGCCGGAGGGCGGCCACCCCGCGCGAAGCAGGGTGGCCGCCCTCCGGTCGTATCAGGCGACCCGCTTACTGGTTGTACGGACCGTAGTCGTAGTCCTCCAGCGGAACGGCCTGGCCGGAGCCCGTGCCGAACGGCGAGTAGTCGATGTCGTCGTAGCCGACGGCCGAGTACATCGCGGCCTTGGCCTCCTCGGTCGGCTCGACCCGGATGTTGCGGTAGCGGGACAGACCCGTACCGGCCGGGATGAGCTTACCGATGATGACGTTCTCCTTGAGGCCGATGAGGCTGTCGGACTTGGCGTTGATCGCCGCGTCCGTCAGAACTCGGGTCGTCTCCTGGAAGGAGGCGGCCGACAGCCAGGACTCCGTCGCCAGCGAGGCCTTGGTGATACCCATCAGCTGCGGACGACCGGAGGCCGGGTGACCGCCCTCCTGGACCACACGACGGTTCTCGGTCTCGAACTTGGAGCGCTCGACCAGCTCGCCGGGCAGCAGCTCCGCGTCGCCGGACTCGATGATCGTCACCCGGCGCAGCATCTGCCGGATGATGATCTCGATGTGCTTGTCGTGGATCGACACGCCCTGCGAGTTGTACACCTTCTGGACCTCGCCGACCAGGTGGACCTGGACGGCACGCTGACCCAGGATGCGCAGCACGTCGTGCGGGTTGGTGGCACCCACGGTGAGCTGCTGGCCCACCTCGACGTGCTCGCCCTCGGAGACCAGGACCTTGGCGCGCTTCGAGATCGGGAACGCCGTCTCGTCGCTGCCGTCGTCCGGGGTGACGACGATCTTCTTGGTCTTCTCGGTCTCCTCGATCCGGACGCGGCCGGAGGCCTCGGAGATCGGGGCGACACCCTTCGGCGTACGGGCCTCGAAGAGCTCGACGACACGCGGCAGACCCTGGGTGATGTCGTCACCGGCCACACCACCGGTGTGGAAGGTACGCATCGTCAGCTGGGTACCGGGCTCACCGATGGACTGGGCGGCGATGATGCCGACCGCCTCACCGATGTCGACCAGCTTGCCGGTGGCCAGCGAACGGCCGTAGCACATCGCGCAGGTGCCGACGGCGGACTCGCAGGTCAGGACCGAGCGGGTCTTGACCTCCTCGACGCCGCGGGAGACGAGCTCCTCGATGAGGACGTCGCCCAGGTCGGTGCCGGCCGGGGCCAGCACCTGTCCGTCGACCACGATGTCCTCGGCGAGGCAGCGCGCGTACACGGACGTCTCGACGTCGCCCTCCTTGCGGAGCACGCCCTCCGCGTCCCGGCTCGCGATCTTCAGACGCAGACCGCGGTCGGTGCCGCAGTCCTCCTCGCGGATGATGACGTCCTGGGAGACGTCGACCAGACGACGGGTGAGGTAACCCGAGTCGGCGGTGCGCAGGGCGGTGTCCGCCAGGCCCTTACGGGCACCGTGCGTGGAGATGAAGTACTCCAGCACGGACAGACCCTCACGGAACGACGCCTTGATCGGACGCGGGATCGTCTCGTTCTTCGCGTTCGACACCAGACCACGCATACCGGCGATCTGACGCATCTGCATCATGTTGCCTCGTGCGCCCGAGTTCACCATCATGAAGATCGGGTTGGTCTTCGGGAAGTTGTCGTTCATCGCCTCGGCGACCTCGTTGGTCGCCTTGGTCCAGATCGCGATGAGCTCCTGCGTGCGCTCGTCCTTGGTGATCAGACCGCGCTCGTACTGCTTCTGGACCTTCTCGTCCTGCGCCTCGTAGCCGCGGACGATCTCCTTCTTCGCCTCGGGGACGACGACGTCGGAGATGGCGACGGTGACGCCGGAACGGGTGGCCCAGTAGAAGCCGGCCGCCTTCAGGTTGTCGAGCGTCGCCGCCACGATGACCTTCGGGTAGCGCTCGGCGAGGTCGTTGACGATCTCGGAGAGCTGCTTCTTGCCGACCTCGTAGTCGACGAACGGGTAGTCCTCGGGCAGCAGCTCGTTGAAGAGCGCGCGGCCCAGGGTGGTGTTCAGCCGGAAGCTGTCACCCTGCTGCCACTCCCGCTCCTCGACGCCCTCGTCCCCGTCCTCGCGCGCCGGCGGGGTCCAGCCGCGCGGCGGGATGGTGCCGACCGGGAAGCGGACGTCGATCCTCGACTGGAGCGACAGCTCGCCCGCGTCGAAGGCCATGATCGCCTCCGCGACCGAGGCGAAGGAACGGCCCTCGCCCTTGAGGTCGCGCATCTCGCCGTCGGTGGTGAGGAAGAACAGACCGAGGACCATGTCCTGGGTCGGCATCGTCACCGGACGGCCGTCGGCCGGCTTGAGGATGTTGTTCGAGGACAGCATCAGGATGCGGGCCTCGGCCTGCGCCTCCGCGGACAGCGGCAGGTGCACGGCCATCTGGTCACCGTCGAAGTCCGCGTTGAACGCGGTGCACACGAGCGGGTGGATCTGGATGGCCTTGCCCTCGACCAGCTGCGGCTCGAAGGCCTGGATGCCGAGGCGGTGCAGCGTGGGCGCGCGGTTCAGCAGAACCGGGTGCTCCGCGATGACCTCTTCCAGCACGTCGTACACGACCGTGCGGCCGCGCTCGACCATGCGCTTGGCCGACTTGATGTTCTGCGCGTGGTTCAGGTCGACCAGGCGCTTCATCACGAACGGCTTGAAGAGCTCCAGCGCCATCGCCTTCGGCAGACCGCACTGGTGCAGCTTGAGCTGCGGACCGACGACGATCACGGAACGCGCCGAGTAGTCGACGCGCTTGCCGAGCAGGTTCTGACGGAAGCGGCCCTGCTTGCCCTTGAGCATGTCGGACAGCGACTTCAGCGGACGGTTGCCGGGGCCCGTCACCGGGCGGCCGCGGCGGCCGTTGTCGAAGAGCGCGTCGACGGCCTCCTGGAGCATGCGCTTCTCGTTGTTCACGATGATCTCGGGCGCGCCGAGGTCGAGAAGCCGCTTCAGGCGGTTGTTGCGGTTGATGACACGGCGGTACAGGTCGTTGAGGTCGGAGGTCGCGAAGCGGCCACCGTCCAGCTGCACCATCGGACGCAGGTCCGGCGGGATGACCGGCACGCAGTCGAGCACCATGCCCTTGGGGCTGTTGGACGTCTGCAGGAACGCGGAGACGACCTTCAGCCGCTTGAGCGCACGGGTCTTCTTCTGGCCCTTGCCGGTGCGGATGATCTCGCGGAGACGCTCGGCCTCCTCGTCGAGGTCGAAGGACTCCAGGCGCTTCTGCAGCGCCGCGGCGCCCATCGAGCCGTCGAAGTAGGTGCCGAAGCGGTCGCGCAGCTCGCGGTAGAGCAGCTCGTCGCCCTCGAGGTCCTGGACCTTGAGGTTCTTGAACCGGGTCCACACCTCGTCGAGGCGGTCGATCTCGCGCTGCGCGCGGTCGCGCAGCTGCTTCATCTCACGCTCGGCGCCCTCGCGCACCTTGCGGCGCACGTCGGCCTTGGCACCCTCGGCCTCCAGCTCGGCGAGGTCCGTCTCGAGCTTCTTGGCGCGGGCCTCGAGGTCGGCGTCGCGGCGGTTCTCGATCTGCTGGCGCTCGACGGAGACGTGGGCCTCCAGCGAGGGCAGGTCGCGGGTGCGGCGCTCCTCGTCGACGTACGTGATCATGTACGCCGCGAAGTAGATGACCTTCTCCAGGTCCTTCGGGGCGAGGTCGAGCAGGTAGCCGAGGCGCGACGGGACGCCCTTGAAGTACCAGATGTGCGTGACGGGCGCGGCCAGCTCGATGTGGCCCATCCGCTCACGGCGCACCTTGGCGCGCGTGACCTCGACGCCACAGCGCTCACAGATGATGCCCTTGAAGCGGACGCGCTTGTACTTGCCGCAGTAGCACTCCCAGTCCCGGGTCGGACCGAAGATCTTCTCGCAGAAGAGTCCGTCCTTCTCGGGCTTGAGGGTGCGGTAGTTGATGGTCTCGGGCTTCTTGACCTCGCCGTGGCTCCACTGACGGATGTCGTCAGCGGTGGCCAGGCCGATCCGGAGCTCGTCGAAGAAGTTGACGTCGAGCACTATGCGTCAATCCCTCTCAGGGTCGTGAGTCTTGGGGTCTGATACGGGGGTCCTGGGGCGGGCGGCCCGCTGTTCGGCGGGCCGCCCCACTCCCGTCAGACCTCTTCGACGCTGCTCGGCTCGCGCCGGGACAGGTCGATGCCGAGCTCCTCCGCAGCGCGGAAGACGTCCTCGTCGGTGTCACGCATCTCGATGGACATACCGTCGCTGGACAGCACCTCCACGTTCAGGCACAGGGACTGCATCTCCTTGATGAGCACCTTGAAGGACTCGGGGATGCCGGGCTCGGGGATGTTCTCGCCCTTGACGATGGCCTCGTAGACCTTCACGCGGCCGGTGACGTCGTCGGACTTGATGGTCAGCAGCTCCTGGAGCGCGTAGGCGGCGCCGTACGCCTCGAGTGCCCACACCTCCATCTCGCCGAACCGCTGGCCGCCGAACTGGGCCTTACCACCCAGCGGCTGCTGGGTGATCATGGAGTACGGGCCGGTCGAGCGGGCGTGCAGCTTGTCGTCGACCAGGTGGTGCAGCTTCAGGATGTACATGTAGCCGACCGAGATCGGCTCCGGGAAGGGCTCACCCGAGCGGCCGTCGAACAGCCGCGCCTTGCCGGACGGGAGCACCATGCGCTCGCCGTCGCGGTTCGGGATGGTGTGCTGGAGCAGGCCCGCGAGCTCGTCCTCACGCGCACCGTCGAAGACCGGGGTGGCGACGTTGGTGCCGGGCTCGACCTTGTCGGCGCCGATGGCCTGGAGCCGCTCGGCCCACTCCTCCGCGAGGCCGGAGACGTCCCAGCCGCGGCTGGCGAGCCAGCCGAGGTGGATCTCCAGGACCTGTCCCGGGTTCATTCGGGACGGCACGCCCAGCGGGTTGAGGATGATGTCGACCGGGGTCCCGTCCTCGAGGAACGGCATGTCCTCGATGGGCAGGATCTTGGAGATGACACCCTTGTTGCCGTGGCGGCCGGCGAGCTTGTCACCGTCGGTGATCTTGCGCTTCTGCGCGACGTAGACGCGCACCAGCTGGTTGACACCGGGGGGAAGCTCGTCGCCCTCCTCGCGGTCGAAGACGCGCACGCCGATGACCTTGCCGGTCTCGCCGTGCGGCACCTTCAGCGAGGTGTCACGGACCTCACGGGCCTTCTCGCCGAAGATCGCGCGGAGCAGGCGCTCCTCGGGGGTCAGCTCGGTCTCGCCCTTCGGGGTGACCTTGCCGACGAGGATGTCGCCGGCGATGACCTCGGCGCCGATGCGGATGATGCCGCGCTCGTCGAGGTCGGCGAGGACCTCCTCGGAGACGTTCGGGATGTCCCGGGTGATCTCCTCGGGGCCGAGCTTGGTGTCACGGGCGTCGACCTCGTGCTCCTCGATGTGGATCGAGGAGAGGACGTCGTCCTGCACGAGGCGCTGCGACAGGATGATCGCGTCCTCGTAGTTGTGGCCCTCCCACGGCATGAACGCGACCAGCAGGTTCTTGCCGAGCGCCATCTCGCCGTTCTCGGTGGCCGGGCCGTCGGCGAGGACCTGGCCGGTGATGATCCGGTCGCCCTCGTTGACGATGACCTTCTGGTTGACCGAGGTGCCCTGGTTGGACCGGGAGAACTTGGCCAGGCGGTACGTGATGTACGTGCCGTCGTCGTTGGCGGTGGTGATGTAGTCCGCGGAGACCTCCTGGACCACACCGTCCTTCTCGGCCTTGACCACGTCGCCGGCGTCGACGGCGGAGCGGTACTCCATGCCGGTGCCGACGAGCGGGGACTCGCTCTTGATGAGCGGCACGGCCTGGCGCATCATGTTCGCGCCCATGAGGGCGCGGTTGGCGTCGTCGTGCTCGAGGAACGGGATCATGGCGGTCGCGACCGACACCATCTGGCGCGGCGAGACGTCCATGTAGTCGACGTCGTCACCGGGGACGTAGTCGACCTCGCCGCCACGACGGCGGACCAGGATCCGGTTCTCGACGAACCGCATGTCGTCGCTGAGCGGCGCGTTGGCCTGCGCGATGACGAAGCGGTCCTCCTCGTCGGCGGTCAGGTAGTCCACCTCGTCGGTGACCCGGCCGTCGACGACCTTGCGGTACGGCGTCTCGATGAAGCCGAACGGGTTGATCCGCCCGTAGGAGGCGAGCGAACCGATCAGACCGATGTTCGGGCCTTCCGGCGTCTCGATCGGGCACATGCGGCCGTAGTGCGAGGGGTGCACGTCACGGACCTCGAAGCCGGCCCGCTCACGGGAGAGACCACCCGGGCCGAGGGCGTTCAGACGACGCTTGTGCGTCAGCCCCGACAGCGGGTTGTTCTGGTCCATGAACTGCGACAGCTGGCTGGTGCCGAAGAACTCCTTGATGGAGGCGACGACCGGCCGGATGTTGATCAGGGTCTGCGGCGTGATCGCCTCGACGTCCTGGGTGGTCATGCGCTCGCGCACGACGCGCTCCATACGGGCGAGACCCGTGCGGACCTGGTTCTGGATCAGCTCGCCGACGTTGCGGATGCGGCGGTTGCCGAAGTGGTCGATGTCGTCGGTCTCGACGATGATCGACCGGCCGGACTCGCCGACCGTCTCGGTCTCACCGGCGTGCAGCTTCACCAGGTACTTGATGGTGGCGATGATGTCGTCGGTGGTGAGCACGCCGGCGTCCAGCGGCTCGTCCCCGCCGAGCTTCTTGTTCACCTTGTAGCGGCCGACCTTGGCGAGGTCGTAGCGCTTGGGGTTGAAGTAGAGGTTCTCGAGCAGCGTCTGCGCGGCCTCACGCGTGGGGGGCTCGCCCGGGCGCAGCTTGCGGTAGATGTCGAGCAGCGCGTCGTCCTGGCCCTGGGTGTGGTCCTTCTCCAGGGTGGCGCGCATGGACTCGTACTCGCCGAACTCCTCGAGGATCTGCTCGGTGGTCCAGCCGAGCGCCTTCAGGAGGACGGTGACGGACTGCTTGCGCTTGCGGTCGATGCGGACACCGACCATGTCGCGCTTGTCGATCTCCATCTCCAGCCAGGCGCCCCGGGACGGGATGATCTTGGCGGAGAAGATGTCCTTGTCGGACGTCTTGTCGATGGAGGAGTCGAAGTAGACGCCCGGCGAACGGACCAGCTGCGACACCACGACACGCTCGGTGCCGTTGATGACGAAGGTGCCCTTGTTCGTCATGAGCGGGAAGTCGCCCATGAAGACGGTCTGGGACTTGATCTCGCCGGTCTCGTTGTTGGTGAACTCGGCGGTCACGAAGAGCGGGGCCGCGTACGTGAAGTCGCGCTCCTTGCACTCGTCGATGGAGTTCTTCGGCGGCTCGAAGCGGTGGTCGCGGAAGGTCAGCGACATCGACCCGGAGAAGTCCTCGATCGGGGAGATCTCCTCGAAGATCTCCTCCAGACCGGACTTGGTGGGGACGTCCTGCCCGTTCTCGAGAGCCTCCTCGACCCGACTCTGCCAGGCCGTGTTGCCGAGCAGCCAGTCGAAGCTCTCGGTCTGCAGCGCGAGCAGGTTCGGAACCTCAAGAGGCTCCTTGATCTTTGCAAAGGAGATGCGCAGCGGGGCGGTGCTGGCACCGTTGTTCGTATTCGCGGTCGAGGCGTTGCGCGAGGCGGCCAAGAGGGGGTCCTTCCGAGGGCTCGGACTCACTACGCGCGTACCGGCCCCCCACTGGGCGGGAAGACAGACATCCCAGGTCAGAGATGATCTAGTCGTCCGTACTCGAGTGAGGGCATGCCCCTGGTGACGGGCAGGGGACAGCTAACAGGCAGCGCAAAGGGTCAGTGTAGCCACTTGGCACACTGATGTCCAATGCCGGTTTACGAGACCGGTGGAGTCCCTCGTTCTTCTCATCTCCCTGCGACAAGGCGCTGCCCTCAACGCACGGTGATACTGCCCTCTTTGCCGTCGATCCATGCCTCGGATTCGGATCCTTGCGACGACGCGTCCTGAGAATTGCGCGCCGCGTGCGGTTCGTCAAGGCCCCTCTTGCCGGAACCGTTCACCACCAGGCTGGTCTTCGCGTCCCCCCGGAGGCACAACGAAGATCACCCTACCCCCCGCCGTCCCGGGTGCAAGGCAGCCGCCGCCGGACCCCGGATACGCCGAGGAGCGACCACCCGGATGGATGATCGCTCCTCGGCGCTTGAGCGTTACACGTCCCTCGGGACGCGCAGCGGGCCCTGTGGGACCCGGAAGGTCTTACTTGACCTCGACGGAGGCGCCGGCGCCCTTGAGGGACTCGGCGGCCTTGTCGGCGGTCTCCTTGTTGACCTTCTCGAGGACCGGCTTCGGGGTGCCGTCGACGAGGTCCTTGGCCTCCTTCAGACCCAGGGAGGTCAGCTCGCGCACGACCTTGATGACCTGGATCTTCTTGTCGCCGGCGCCGGTGAGGATGACGTCGAACTCGTCCTTCTCCTCGGCGGCCTCGGCGGCGGCGCCACCAGCGGCACCACCGGCGACGACGACCGGGGCGGCCGCGGCGGCGGTGACGTCGAACTTCTCCTCGAAGGCCTTCACGAACTCGGAGAGCTCGATGAGGGTCATCTCCTCGAACTGCGCGAGCAGGTCTTCCTGGCTGAGCTTCGCCATGATGGCGGTCCTTCCACTAAATCGGCTGGTGCCGGATGTACGGGGTGCGGCGGGCGTACGTCGGGCCCGCGTCGACCCTCACCTCGTGCGGTTCACGCGGCGAGGATCGGAAAGCGAGCCGAATTACTCGGCACCGCCCTGCTCGTCCTGCTTGGCACGGAGCGCGTCCACGGTGCGGACGAGCTTCGACGGCAGCGCCTGGAAGACGGAGGCAGCCTGGGACTGCTTCCCCTTGAAGGCACCGGCCAGCTTGGAGAGCAGAACCTCGCGGGACTCGAGGTCCGCAAGCTTCTTGATCTCGTCGGCGGACAGCGCCTTGCCGTCAAGGACACCGCCCTTGATGACGAGATTCGGGTTGTCCTTGGCGAAGTCACGAAGACCCTTCGCCGACTCCACCGGGTCACCGGTGACGAAGGCGACAGCCGTCGGGCCAGCGAAGAGCTGGTCGTCCAGCGTGATCCCGGCCTCGTTGGCCGCAATCTTGGTCAGCGTGTTCTTCACCACGGCGTACTGGGCGTTCTCACCGAGCGAACGGCGCAGCGTCTTGAGCTGCGCCACGGTGAGACCGCGGTACTCGGTCAGCACGGCGGCGTTCGAGCTGCGGAACTTGTCCGTCAGCTCGGCAACCGCGGCAGCCTTGTCGGGCCTCGCCATAGAGCCTCGGCCTCCTTCCGGGTGATTCGGACCGCGCGGACCCGAAGGAGGACTGGGGAAAACGAAACGCCCCGGCGCAGGCGCACGGGGCGTAGCTCAACCGGTCGCTCGCGGCCTCACGGCAGCGGTCTCCGGGAACTCTTCCACTGACACCTGCGCGGGTCGTCCGCAGTTCAGCGGATCCTTCGGCCACCGTGAACTCCTACGAGGACACGGCAACGACCAGCGGTCTTTGGCTTCCGTGGAAGAGTACGCGAACGGATCGGCGTCAAGCAAATCGGCCGATCGGGGGCATCGGGAACGCCGGAGCTCCGGGGGCTCCGGGGGCTCCGGGAGCCTCAGGAGCTGAAGCCGGCCTCGGAGTCCGCCCCGAGGTCCCCGAGGTCCCCGATCTCCTTCAGCATCTCCATGAGGTCGAAGGTGTCCTCCGCCGCCGGCGCCTCGACCTCGGCCTCGGCGCCGTAGTCGGAGTAGTGGGCCGTCATGTTCATCGTGCCCTGGGGGAACTTCATGCCGACGGCCATCTTGACCGGGTAGTTGTCCTCGTTGACCCAGACCTCGGTGTCGTAGCCCTTCATCCCCGTCTTCTCGACGTTGGCGATCAGCTCCTCGCGCTCCTTCGCGGAGAGCAGGCCGTCCGTCGCCTTGTTGGCGTCGAGCATCTCCTCGAAGCTCAGCGTGCCCTTGTAGTGCTGCGTCCGGGTGCCGTCGACCTTCTCCGGGCCCACGTGCTTCAGGCTCGGCGACTCCAGCAGCAGCGCGAGCTGCTGCGCCGGGTCCTGGTTCATGTTCTCCAGGCCGCCGGCCATCTGCTTCTGGATCTCGGCGTCGCCGGACGCCTCGGCGATGGCAGCGAAGTCCATCTTCATCCAGCGCTTGCCGTCCATCTCGGCGGCCTGCTTCGCCCCCATGTCCACGTACATGGCGTTGTCCAGCATGACCATGCGGACCCGCTCGGGAGCGTCCGGGTTGCCCGCCGTGAGCGCGGAGCCCTTCATGGTGACGTCCATGACGGCCGGGTCCCAGCCCTGCACGCCGGACATCTCCATGGTGCCGCCGCCGTCCATCGCGGCCGGCATCGTCATGGTCATCCGTACCTTGGAGGACTTGGCCTCCGAGGTGTTCCTGAAGGCGGCCCGGAGGACCTCCGTCATCTCGTTCTGCGTCTGGACCCCGGACCCGGCGGAGCCGGCGGCCTTCTCCGCCCCGCCCCCGTCACCGTCCTGACAGCCCGCGACGCCCACGACGACGGCCACGGCCGTCAGACAGACGCCCGTGCGCTTCCATGCGGTCATGCCCATGATTCCCACCCCTGGTCGTTCCGCTGTCCCACTCCTGTGAAGGCGAGGAAACCGTAACCCACGCCGCTGACACCGAGGTACGGAAAAAACCCGCCCCCGCGCCTCGGAGGAGGCGCGGGGGCGGGTCACCGCCGCGTGCGGGGGCCGGTCACCCGGCCCGCCCGGCTCAGACGGCGGCCGGGTCCTCCTCGACGAGGAGGTTGCGGGTGCGGTTCGGGTCGAGCGGAATGCCGGGGCCCATCGTGGTGGTGATGGCGGCCTTCTTGATGTAGCGGCCCTTGGCGGCGGACGGCTTCAGCCGGAGGATCTCCTCCAGCGCCGCACCGTAGTTCTCCACCAGCTTGGTGTCGTCGAACGACGTCTTGCCGATGATGAAGTGCAGGTTCGAGTGCTTGTCGACGCGGAACTCGATCTTGCCGCCCTTGATGTCGTTGACGGCCTTGGTGACGTCCGGGGTCACGGTGCCGGTCTTCGGGTTCGGCATCAGGCCACGGGGACCGAGCACACGGCCGAGACGGCCGACCTTGCCCATGAGGTCCGGGGTGGCGACGACGGCGTCGAAGTCCAGACGGCCCTTCGACACCTCGTCGATCAGCTCGTCGGCGCCGACGATGTCGGCGCCCGCGGCACGCGCGGCCTCGGCACGGTCACCGGTCGCGAAGACCAGGACCCGGGCGGTCTTGCCGGTGCCGTGCGGGAGGTTCACGGTGCCACGGACCATCTGGTCGGCCTTGCGCGGGTCGACACCCAGGCGGAAGGCGACCTCGACGGTGCCGTCGAACTTGGTCGTGGACGTCTCCTTGGCGAGACGGACGGCCTCGAGCGGGGCGTACAGCTTCTCCCGGTCGATCTTGGCGTCCGCAGCGCGGAGAGACTTGCTGCGCTTGCTCACTGAAAGCTCCTGTGCGTTTCGAGGAGTCGTGGTCCGGGCCGAGCAGGCCCTGCCACTACTGCTTGGCTTACGGGGGTGGAGGTCAGCCCTCGACCGTGACGCCCATGGAACGGGCGGTGCCGGCGATGATCTTCTCGGCGGCGTCCAGGTCGTTGGCGTTGAGGTCGGGCATCTTGGTGGTGGCGATCTCACGGACCTGGTCACGCGTGATCTTCGCGACCTTGGTCTTGTGCGGCTCGCCGGAGCCCTTCTCCACACCCGCGGCCTTGAGGATCATCTTGGCGGCCGGCGGGGTCTTGGTGACGAAGGTGAAGGAACGGTCCTCGTAGACCGTGATCTCCACCGGGATGACCCAGCCGCGCTGCGACTCGGTCGCGGCGTTGTAGGCCTTGCAGAACTCCATGATGTTCACGCCGTGCTGACCCAGCGCGGGGCCGACCGGCGGGGCCGGGTTCGCGGCACCGGCCTGGATCTGGAGCTTGATGAGCCCCGTGACCTTCTTCTTCTTGGGAGGCATGGCTCTCCGGGTCCTTTCGATTCGGGTCCTGCCCGCGTCATGGGGACAACCCGGACGCAGGCATACCGCACAACGATAACGGGTATAGATGCGCGGCTGAAAACCGAGCAGGTCAGGCGAACGTGCGACCGTTCGCCCGACCTGTCCGGACGCTGTGTACCAGAAGGGGCTAGTTCTTCTGGATCTGGTCGAAGGAGAGCTCGACCGGCGTCTCCCGGCCGAAGATCTCCACCAGGCCCTTGACCTTCTTGGAGTCGGGGTTGATCTCGTTGATGGTCGCCTGGAGCGTGGCGAACGGGCCGTCGGTGACGGTGACCGAGTCGCCGACCTCGAAGTCCAGCACCTGGACCTCGACCTTGCGCTGCGGGGCCGGCTTGCCCTCGGCCTCGGCGGCCTCGCGGGCGGCCTTCTCCTCGGCCTCCGGGGCGAGCATCTTGACGATCTCGTCCAGCGTCAGCGGGTACGGGTCGTAGGCGTTGCCCACGAAGCCGGTGACACCGGGGGTGTTGCGGACGACGCCCCAGGACTCGTTCGTCAGGTCCATGCGGACCAGGACGTAGCCCGGAAGCTTGTTCTGCCTGATCGTCTTGCGGTCGCCGTTCTTGATCTGGACGACCTCTTCCTGCGGCACCTCGGCCTGGAAGATGTACTCCTCGACGTTCAGCGAGACGGCGCGCTGCTCCAGGTTGGTCTTCACCCGGTTCTCGTAGCCCGCGTACGTGTGGATGACGTACCACTCGCCGGGCAGCGTGCGCAGCTCCTCGCGGAGCTTCTCGACCGGGTCGCGGTCGTCCTCGGGCTCCTCGGCCGCTTCCTCGGCCTCGGCGGTCTCGTCCGCCTCGGCGCTCTCGTCCGCGGTGGTGTCGGCAGCCTCGGCCTCGTCGGGGGCCTCGGTGTCCTCGACGTCGGCGCCCTCGGCGGCGGCGAGCGCGTCCTCGGCGGACTCGGCCCCTTCGCCGTACGGCTCAACGGCGTCGTTCACGTTCGGGTCAGACACGGTGGCTGCTTCTTCCTGGATACAAGGGGTGGAACATGCGAAAAGGAGCGCCGGATACCTCGGCGCTCTTCGCTCTCGGCTCAGCCGAAGACGTACTTGGCGGCGTGACTGAGGCCATAGTCGATCAGGGTGATCAGACCGATCATCAGCACGACGAAGATGATCACAGCGGTCGTGTACGACGTCAGCTGGTTGCGGGTGGGCCAGACGACCTTGCGGAGCTCCGCGATGATCTGGCGGTAGAAGAGCGCGAGGCGCTTCAGCGGACCCTTCTTGGCCCGCTTGCCGCCCTTGCGGGTCTTCTTCTGGGAGTCCGGCGCCTCATCCTGGGCATCAGGCATGTCGATGGAGCCCACGGCGTCCGTCACTCGTCCTCACCTGATTCCGGGTCGTGGCCGTGCCGCGCCCGGTCTGAGCCCGCACGGCGGTGCATTGCTGTACGTACATGCGCACACATCCTGGCGAAGGTGTGTGTAGCAGGGCCGGAGGGACTTGAACCCCCAACCGCTGGTTTTGGAGACCAGTGCTCTACCAATTGAGCTACGACCCTTTGTGTGTCCCCAACGTACCGCATCCGACCGGGTGCTCGGCGTGCACCGGTTGAGCGCGGGCCGCTGAAGGCCAACGAGGTGAGAGTGTACGTGCTCCCGGGCCGGGCGTCGAACAGAAAGTGCCGGGGAGGCGCCGTCCCGGCGGAGGACCGTCCCGGGCGCGGCGGACCGGCGGCGCCGATCCGGACTGGTGTTCAGGGGTTTGCCCGGTGTTGTTCAGTAGGTGAAACCCCTGTGCCGCGTGGGTTTCCGGTCTGGAACGATGGGCCCATGAGCGCTGCAACCCCTCCCACCGAGCGCCGGGTCTCCGCCCGAGTCGGCGCGATCTCCGAGTCCGCCACCCTCGCCGTGGACGCCAAGGCCAAGGCCCTCAAGGCCGCCGGGCGACCGGTGATCGGCTTCGGCGCCGGTGAGCCCGACTTCCCGACGCCGGACTACATCGTCGAGGCCGCGATCGAGGCCTGCCGGAACCCCAAGTACCACCGCTACACGCCGGCCGGCGGTCTGCCGGAGCTGAAGTCCGCGATCGCCGCCAAGACGCTGCGCGACTCCGGCTACGAGGTGGACCCCTCCCAGATCCTGGTCACCAACGGCGGCAAGCAGGCCATCTACGAGGCCTTCGCCGCGATCCTCGACCCGGGCGACGAGGTCATCGTCCCGGCCCCGTACTGGACGACGTACCCGGAGTCGATCCGGCTGGCCGGCGGTGTCCCGGTCGAGGTCGTCGCCGACGAGACGACCGGCTACCGGGTGAGCGTGGAGCAGCTGGAGGCGGCCCGCACCGAGAAGACGAAGGTCGTCCTCTTCGTCTCCCCGTCGAACCCGACCGGCGCGGTCTACGGCGAGGCCGAGACCGAGGCGATCGGCCGCTGGGCCGTCGAGCACGGCCTGTGGGTGCTGACGGACGAGATCTACGAGCACCTGGTGTACGGCGACGCCGTCTCCGTCTCCCTGCCCGCGCTCCTGCCCGAGCTGCGCGACAAGTGCATCGTGGTCAACGGCGTCGCGAAGACGTACGCGATGACGGGCTGGCGGGTGGGCTGGATCATCGGCCCGAAGGACGTGGTGAAGGCCGCGACCAACCTGCAGTCGCACGCCACGTCGAACGTCTCCAACGTCGCCCAGGTGGCCGCGCTCGCCGCCGTCTCCGGCGACCTGGACGCGGTCGCGAAGATGCGCGAGGCCTTCGACCGCCGGCGCAAGACCATCGTCCGGATGCTCGACGAGATCGACGGCGTGGTCTGCCCCGAGCCCGAGGGCGCGTTCTACGCCTACCCCTCGGTGAAGGCGCTGCTCGGCAAGGAGATCCGGGGCAGGCGGCCGCAGACCTCCGTCGAGCTGGCGGCGCTCATCCTGGAGGAGGCCGAGGTCGCGGTGGTGCCGGGCGAGGCCTTCGGCACGCCGGGCTATCTGCGGCTGTCGTACGCGCTGGGCGACGAGGACCTCGTCGAGGGCGTGAGCCGGATCCAGAAGCTGCTGGCGGAGGCGCGGGACTGACCGCCCCGCCCGCCGCGGGGGCGTCCGGAGTCCACTCCGGGCGCCCCTGTTCGTTTGTGCGGGCAAGACCACGAACGGGGAAAACGCTACCGGGACGGCGGTGGCGTGCGGCAACATCCAGGGATGGAGCGTGTACGTGATCTCTCTGAGCTGCCGAAGGCCCATCTGCACCTGCACTTCACCGGGTCCATGCGGCCCACCACCCTGCTGGAACTGGCCGACAAGTACGGCGTGCGCCTGCCCGAGGCGCTGACCGACGCGCTGACCGGCGGGGAACCGCCGAGGCTGCGGGCCACCGACGAGCGCGGCTGGTTCCGTTTCCAGCGGCTGTACGACGCCGCGCGCTCGTGCCTGCGGGAGCCGGAGGACATCCAGCGGCTGGTGCGCGAGGCGGCGGAGGAGGACCTGCGGGACGGCTCGGGCTGGCTGGAGATCCAGGTGGACCCGACGTCGTACGCGCCCCGGCTGGGCGGGCTGATCCCGGCGCTGGAGGTCATCCTGGACGCGGTGGACGCGGCGCGGCGGGACACCGGGATCGGGATGCGGGTGCTGGTGGCCGCCAACCGGATGAGGCATCCGCTGGACGCGCGCACACTGGCCCGGCTGGCGGTGCGGTACGCGGACCGGGGCGTCGTGGGGTTCGGCCTCTCCAACGACGAGCGGCGCGGGATGGCCCGCGACTTCGACCGCGCGTTCGCGATCGCGCGCGAGGGCGGTCTGCTGTCGGCGCCGCACGGGGGCGAGCTGGCGGGGCCGGCGTCGGTGCGGGACTGCCTGGACGACCTGGAGGCGCACCGGATCGGGCACGGCGTGCGGGCGGCGGAGGACCCGCGGCTGCTGCGGCGGCTCGCGGACCGCCAGGTGACGTGCGAGGTGTGCCCGGCGTCGAACGTGGCGCTGGGCGTCTACGACAAGCCCGGGGACGTGCCGCTGCGGACCCTCTTCGAGGCGGGCGTGCCGCTGGCGCTGGGCGCCGACGACCCGCTGCTGTTCGGTTCCCGCCTGGCGGACCAGTACGAGTTCGCCCGCCTCCACCACGGCTTCACGGACGCGGAGCTGGCCGAACTGGCCCGCCAGTCGGTGCGGGGCTCGGCGGCCCCGGAGGACGTGAAGGCGAAGCTGCTGTCGGGCGTGGACGACTGGCTCACCGCCCCGGTCGCCTGAAGTGGGCCAGGGGCGGGTACGCCTGGAAGCCGATGTCCAGCTCCGTCCCCCGCCCCCGGGACAGGGGCAGCAGCGTGGTGAGCGAGGCGCTGAGCACCTCGTGCCCCTTGCCCGCGTCCTTGCCGCGCGGGCCGTAGCCGGCCGCCCGGCCGAGACGCAGGGACGCGGCAGCGAAGGTGTCCCGCGCGCCGAACAGGAACAGCGTCCGGGCGTGCACGGCGGGCCGGATGCGGTCGGCGCGGGGCAGGCGGTCCCAGCGCCGCTCCCAGAGCTCCTCCCAGGCGGCGCCGTGGCTGCGGTGCGCCGCTCGTCGGTGCGGACGGTGCCCGGGGCGCCCCGGGTGAACCCGCGGCGCAGGGCGGGCCACACGGAGGGCCGCAGTCCGAGCGACTGGTGGGCGAGCACCAGGTCGACGGGCACGCCCCGGCCGGACTCCCGGGGAACGCTCCGCCGGAGCGGGACGTGGACGACCGTGTGCGGGGAGTACGCCGCGAAGGAGAACAGCCCGGCGAGGCGGGCCGGCCCGTCGTGGTCCCCGACCAGGTGACCCCAGCCGCGCACCGGGTCGTTGAGCGTGGTGTGCCGCAGCGCGGGGCGCGGCCGGACGACCCGGAAGGCGTATCGGCCGGCGCGCGGCCGGAACTCGTCGACTCCCAGCCGCACGGAAGCTCCCCCATGACGTCAGGGATACGCGCGACGGGCCGGGCGCTGCAACAGGATTGCGCCCCGGCGCGGTCCGTGCCGGTCAGAGACCGACGCCGACCATGACCGGCTCGTTCACCAAGGTGATCCCGAACGCGTCCCGGACGCCCGCCACGACCTCGCGGGCCAGCGCCAGCAGGTCCTCCGCGGTGGCGTCGCCCCGGTTGGTGAGGGCGAGGGTGTGCTTGGTGGAGATGCGGGCCGGCCCGCTGCCGTACCCCTTGGTGAAGCCGGCCCTGTCGATCAGCCAGGCCGCGGAGGTCTTGGTGCGGCCCTCGCCCGCGGGGTAGGCGGGCGGTTCCACGCCCTCACCGAGCCGCTCCCGCACACGCGCACGGAAGGCCGCGAACGCCTCGTCGTCGAGGATCGGGTTGGTGAAGAAGGAGCCGGCCGACCAGGTGTCGTGGTCCTCCGGGTCCAGGACCATGCCCTTGCCGGCACGGAGCTTCAGGACCGTCTCGCGCGCCGCGGCCAGCGGTACCCGCTCGCCCGGCTCGACGCCGAGGGCACGGGCCGTCTCGGCGTACCTGACGGGCCCGGACAGTCCGCCCGCGTCCTCCAGCCGGAAGCGCACGCGCAGGACGACGTAGCGCTCGGGATCGGCCTTGAAGCGGCTGTGCCGGTAGGAGAAGGCGCACTCCTCGTTGCCGAGGGTGACCGTCTCGCCGGTGCGGCGGTCGTAGGCGACGACCTCGGTGAGGGTGGAGGAGACCTCCTGGCCGTACGCCCCGACGTTCTGGATCGGGGTCGCGCCCGCCGAGCCGGGGATGCCGGCCAGGCACTCGATGCCGGCGAGGCCCGCCTCCACGGTGCGGGCGACGGCGTCGGTCCACACCTCTCCGGCGGCCAGCTCCAGGCTCGTGCCGTCCAGGACGACGCCCTTGGTGGCGACGACGAGGGCGGTGCCGTCGAAGCCCTTGTCGCCGATGACCAGGTTGGAGCCGCCGCCGACGACCAGCAGCGGCGTACCGCTGTCGTCGGCCTCGCGGACCGCGGCGATCACCTCGTCGTCGGTCGTCGCGGTGACCAGCCGGGCCGCGGGACCGCCCAGCCGGAAGGTGGTGAGCGGGGCGAGGGGGGCGTCGTGGAGTTCCTGCACGGGCCCAAGACTACGAGACGGCGCCGCCGGCCTCGCTCCCCCGGCCGGTTCCGGCTCAGCCCAGCCGGACGACCGCCCGCGACATGCCCAGGACCTTCTGTCCGGCGCTGGTCGCGGTGAGGTCCACGCGCACCGTGTGGTCGTCGAGCTTGGCGGCGACCTTGCCGCCGACCTCGACGACGGCGCCCCGCTCGTCGTCGGGGACGACGACCGGACGGGTGAAGCGGACGCCGTACTCGACGACCGCGCCCGGGTCGCCCACCCAGTCGGTCACCACGCGGATCGCCTCGGCCATGGTGAACATGCCGTGCGCGATGACGTCGGGCAGGCCGACCTCCTTGGCGAACCTCTCGTTCCAGTGGATGGGGTTGAAGTCGCCGGAGGCACCCGCGTACCGGACGAGGGTGGCGCGGGTCACGGGGAACGTCTGTGCGGGCAGCTCGGTGCCGACCTCGACGTCGGCGTAGGAGATCTTCGCCGTCATGGTGTTCGTCACGCCTCCTCGGCCGCGCGGGCCACCAGCTTGGTCCAGGCGGTGACGACGTGCTCGCCGTCCTGGTCGTGCACCTCGCCGCGGATGTCCAGTATGTCGTTGCCGGCCATCGACTTGATCGTCTCGATGGTCGAGGTGACGGTGAGCCGGTCACCGGCGCGCACCGGGCGGTTGTAGGCGAACTTCTGGTCGCCGTGCACCACCCGGCTGTAGTCGAGGCCGAGCCGGGGGTCGGCGACGACCTCGCCCGCGGCCTTGAACGTGATCGCGAACACGAAGGTGGGCGGGGCGATCACATCGGGGTGGCCGAGCGCCTTGGCGGCCTCCACGTCCGTGTACGCGGGGTTGGCGTCCCCCACCGCCTCGGCGAACTCGCGGATCTTCTCCCGGCCCACCTCGTAGGGCGCGGTGGGCGGATAGGTCCGCCCCACGAAGGACTGGTCGAGCGCCATGCGCGCGGCACCTCCTGTGTCGTCTGTCTCTGCCTGCGTCCGGCCGGTCCTGACCGTATCCGGTCGGTGGGAAAACGACACGAGGCCGTCCCCCTGGCGGGGAGACGGCCTCGTGTACGAGCCTGTTTTATCGCGTTTCGCGGTGCGCGGTGTGCGCGTTGCAACGCGGGCAGTGCTTCTTCATCTCAAGACGGTCCGGGTTGTTACGCCGGTTCTTCTTGGTGATGTAGTTCCGCTCCTTGCACTCCACGCAGGCCAGCGTGATCTTCGGGCGGACGTCGGTGGCAGCCACGTGAGTGCTCCTTGACGAACGGATTGACTGTATTAACGCAAGAAGAGTAGCCGATCGAAGGACCGACCCCGCAATCGGCTACTGTCTGTAGCGGTGACCGGACTTGAACCGGTGACACAGCGATTATGAGCCGCTTGCTCTACCGACTGAGCTACACCGCTTTGATGCGATCGGGCCCCGCCTCGCGGCGGGAACCTCACGCACCAGAGCCCCAAAACGGAATCGAACCGTTGACCTTCTCCTTACCATGGAGACGCTCTGCCGACTGAGCTATTGGGGCGAGCGAGGAAGACATTACACGGTCCGCCGCCGTTCGCCCAAATCCGTTGCGGTCCCCCCTCCTCCGGCGCGGACCACGCCGGTACGACTATTGGGCTCCTCCCGGCGAGGGGCGGGCCCCCGGCCTAGGCTCGTCTCACTCTGCGTGATCTTGCCTGCGTGACCTTGCCCTCCGTGCGCAGCCCGAGCCCCTGGAGCGCGATGCCCGACAGCCGGCCGCAGCCACCGCCCCGTCCGCCCTCGCCCCCGGAGCCGGTCCCGGTCGATCCGGCCGCCCCGCTGCTGCTGTGCGGCGCGCGCCTCACCGACGGGCGGACCGTGGACGTACGGCTGGGCGGCGGGCGCATCGAGGCGGTCGGCACGGCCGGCAGCCTGGCGACGGACGGCACCCGGATCGACCTCACCGGCTATCTGCTCCTGCCGGCCCCCGCCGAGCCCCACGTCCACGCGGACACGGCCCTGTCCGCCGACGCCGGCGGCCCCGCCTCGTACGACCCCCGGGACGTCCGGCGCCGCGCGACGGAGGCGGCGCTGCTCCAGCTCGGGCACGGTGCGACGGCACTGCGGGCGCATGTGCGGGTGGGCGACGTGGCCGGGCTCGGCACGCTGACCGCCGTGCTGCTGGCGGAGCGTTCGCTGCGCGGACTGGCCGAACTGACGGTGGTGGCGATGCCCCGGGTGCTGACCGGGGTGGCCGGGGCGGACGGGCTCGCGGTGCTGCGGGACGCGCTGAAGATGGGCGCGTCCGTGGTGGGCGGCTGTCCGGACCTCGATCCCGATCCCCTCGGGTACGTGGAGGCGGTCCTGGAGATCGCCTCCGAACACGGCTGTCCCGTCGATCTGCACACGGACGCCGCCGATCCCGCCCGGCTGGCCCGGTTCGCGGCCATGGCGGGCGGGCTGCGGCCGGGGGTCGTCCTCGGCCCGTGCGGCGGTCTCGCCCGACTGCCCGCCGAACCGGCCGCACGGACCGCGGACCGGCTGGCGGCGGCCGGGGTGACGGTGGCGTGCCTGCCGCAGGGCGGCTGCGGCGCCGTGGACCGCCGGGGCGTGGCTCCGGTACGGCTGCTGCGGTCGGCGGGGGTGCGGGTGGCCGCCGGGAGCGGCGCCCTGCGGGACGCGTCGAACCCGGTGGGCCGCGGCGACCCGCTGGAGGCGGCGTACCTGCTCGCCTCCTGCCACGGGTTGTCCCCGGAGGACGCCTACACCGCGGTGAGCACGTCGGCGCGGGCGGCCCTGGGGCTGCCCGAGGTGCGCGTGGAGGCGGGTTTCCCGGCCGAACTGCTGGCGGTCCGCGGGGACGGGCTCCCCGGGGCGCTGGCGCCGTCGTACAGCCGCGTCGTGGTGCACGGGGGGCGGGTGGTGGCGTGGACGAACGCGGTGCGGGAGTACTGCGGTTCGGCGCCGGCGGCGTGGGAGGCGGACGCGGGGCTGCCCAGGCAGGGCCGGGGCCCCGCGTAGGGCCGGACGGCTCTCCGGGGCGTTGCGCGGCGGATGCGGTCGCCCCGGCGTACGGTCGGAGGCATGCGCATTGTCATCGCTGGTGGTCATGGTCAGATCGCGCTGCGGCTGGAGCGGCTGCTCGCCGCGCGCGGGGACGAGGTGGCGGGCATCATCCGCAAACCCGAACAGGCCGACGAGCTGCGGCGGCTGGGTGCCGAACCGGTGGTGCTCGACCTGGAGTCGGCGTCGGTGGAGGAGGTCGCCGAGCGGCTGGAGGGCGCGGACGCCGCGGTGTTCGCGGCGGGCGCCGGGCCGGGCAGCGGGGTGGACCGCAAGGAGACGGTGGACAGGGCGGCGGCGGTCCTCTTCGCCGACGCTGCCGTCCGCGCGGGGGTGCGGCGTTTCGTGGTCGTGTCGTCCATGGGCGCGGATCCGGCCCACGAGGGCGACGAGGTCTTCGACGCGTACCTGCGCGCCAAGGGCGAGGCGGACGCGTACGTGCGCGGTCTGGACGCCCTGGACTGGACGATCCTGCGCCCCGGTCAGCTCACCGACGACGCCGGCACCGGTCTGGTCCGTCTGGAGGCCCGCACGGGCCGCGGACCCGTTCCGCGCGACGACGTGGCCGCCGTGCTGGCGGAGCTGGTGGACACCCCCGCGACGGCCGGCCTGACCCTGGAGCTGATCGGCGGTCACGCGCCGGTGTCGGTGGCGGTGAAGTCGGTGGCCGGCAACTGAGGCGGCCTGGTCAGAAGAGGGGCATCTGTCCCGGGAAGTCGGGCACCGCGTACCCGTCCAGCGAGGGCTGCTCCGCCCCGAGCGGGGCGAGCCTGCGCGACCCGGGGCACGAGGTCAGCTCCCCGTTCCCCCGGGCGCCGGGCGGATCGTGCCGCGCGTACCGCCCGGCGACGACGGCGATCTCACGACGGCACTCGGGACAGGGGCGACGACGGGACGACATGGGGCCAGTGTGCCCCGGGGCCTTCGCCGGCGGACAGGAAGCCCCCGCGGACACGAAAGGACCCCCTCCCGACCGCGTTTCCGCGATCGGGAGGGGGTCTTCCCCAGTGTGGCGGCGCCAGGATTCGAACCTGGGAAGGCTGAGCCGGCAGATTTACAGTCTGCTCCCTTTGGCCGCTCGGGCACACCGCCGGGGTTGCCGCCTCGAACCGCTTTTCGGCGGTGCTCCTTGGCGACGACGTAAACAATACCCGATGGACAGGGGTGCTTCGCCACCCGATTGATCGCCGTCGGGAAGCCGGAGGTTGACTAGGCTGGTCCGGATGCGGCCGGGGACCGATGCCGGGCTCGGGGGCCGCTTCACGTACGCCGGTACGCACCCGGTGCGCAGCCCGGTACGCACCCCGATACAAGGAGCCACAGGACATGGCCGACTCCAGTTTCGACATCGTCTCGAAGGTCGAGCGGCAGGAGGTCGACAACGCCCTCAACCAGACCGCCAAGGAGATCTCGCAGCGCTACGACTTCAAGGGCGTCGGTGCCTCGATCTCGTGGTCCGGGGAGAAGATCCTCATGGAGGCGAACTCCGAGGACCGGGTGAAGGCCGTCCTCGACGTCTTCCAGTCCAAGCTGATCAAGCGGGGCATCTCCCTGAAGGCCCTGGACGCGGGTGAGCCCCAGCTCTCGGGCAAGGAGTACAAGATCTTCGCGTCGATCGAGGAGGGCATCTCCCAGGAGAACGCGAAGAAGGTCGCGAAGATCATCCGCGATGAGGGCCCGAAGGGCGTGAAGGCCCAGGTGCAGGGCGACGAGCTGCGGGTCAGCTCCAAGAGCCGTGACGACCTGCAGGCCGTCATCGCGCTGCTCAAGGGCAAGGACTTCGACTTCGCCCTGCAGTTCGTGAACTACCGGTAGGTCCGGTCGGCCGGCACCGGTGGCGTTCGCACGCCGCACGGGCGCGGGGAAGGACGGACACCCGAGCGGTGACCGCCCTTCCCGCCCGCCGCGGGCCCCGGGGGCCCGCGGTCCGCGGTCAGTCGCGGGAGTGGCCGAACAGGATGCGGTAGGCGATCAGCAGGACCAGCGAGCCGCCGATCGCGGCGACCCAGGTGGTGCCGTCGTAGAAGTCCTCGGCGATCGGACGGTCGAGCCAACGGGCCGAGATCCAGCCGCCGATGAAGGCGCCGGCGACACCGATCAGCGTCGTGCCGACGAGACCGCCAGGATCGCGTCCGGGCAGCAGGAGCTTCGCCACCGCCCCGGCCAGCAGTCCCAGGATGATCCAGCTGATGATCGTCATGCCCCGTACCTGCCCTTTCCTGCCGCCCTTGCACCATGAGGGACGTCACGGGCGCGCCTGCCGGTTGCGCGCGGACAGTAGGGTGCGGCCCCATGACGCACCCCTCCGGACCCGGACTGCGCCGCACGCTCGGCGTCGGTGACGCCGTGGTCATCGGTCTCGGCTCGATGGTGGGCGCCGGGATCTTCGCCGCCCTGGCGCCCGCCGCGCGCGCGGCCGGTTCCGGACTGCTCCTCGGGCTGGCGGTGGCCGCCGTGGTCGCCTACTGCAACGCCACGTCGTCGGCGCGCCTCGCCGCCCGTCACCCGGCCTCGGGCGGCACGTACGTGTACGGGCGCGAGCGGCTCGGGGACTTCTGGGGTTACCTCGCGGGCTGGGCGTTCGTGGTCGGGAAGACGGCCTCCTGCGCGGCGATGGCCCTCACCGTGGGCGCGTACGTCTGGCCGGGGCAGGCGCACGCCGTGGCGGTCGCCGCCGTGGTGGCGCTGACCGCGGTGAACTACGGCGGTGTCCGGAAGTCCGCGTGGCTGACGCGGGCGATCGTGGGTGTGGTCCTGGCCGTCCTCGCTCTGGTGGTGGTCGTGTGCCTGGCCTCGGGGGAAGCCGGTGCCGGGCGGCCGGGCAGCGGGGTGTCCGGCGGCGCCGGCGGGGTGCTGCAGGCGGCCGGCCTGCTGTTCTTCGCCTTCGCCGGGTACGCCCGTATCGCGACCCTCGGTGAGGAGGTCCGGGATCCGGCGCGCACCATCCCCCGGGCGATCCCGCTGGCCCTGGGCATCGCGCTGGTCGTGTACGCGGCCGTCGCGGTGGCCGTCCTCTCGGTACTGGGGCCGGAGGGGCTGGGCGGGGCCACCGCGCCGCTCGCCGACGCGGGGCGGGCCGCCGGCGCTCCCTGGCTGGTGCCGGTGGTGCGGGCGGGGGCGGCGGTGGCCGCGCTGGGGTCGCTGCTCGCCCTGATCCTGGGTGTCTCGCGGACGACGCTGGCCATGGCCCGGGACCGGCATCTGCCGGGTGCCCTCGCCGTCGTGCACCCGCGGTTCCGGGTGCCGCACCGGGCGGAGTCGGCCGTGGGCGCGGTGGTCGCCGTCCTGGCCGCCACGGTGGACGTGCGGGGCGCGATCGGGTTCTCCTCCTTCGGTGTGCTGGCGTACTACGCGGTGGCCAACGCGTCGGCCTGGACGCTCGATCCACGGCCGGTGACGCGGGTGGTGCCGGCGGTGGGGTTCGCCGGGTGCCTGGTGCTGGCGTTCTCGCTGCCGCGGGTCTCGGTGGCCGTGGGCGCGGGGGTGCTGGCGGCGGGGGTGGCGGTCTACGGCGTGCGGCGGGGGTCGGGGGCGGGCCGCGGCCGGTAGCCGTGGCGGGTCCGGGGCAGCCGTGCTCGCGGGTGCGGCGGGCTCCCCGGGTGCGTCCGGCCCCTTCGTCAGCGCTGTGCGAACGTCTGGTCGGTGCGCACGATCTCCCGGCCCAGCGGGAACAACGAGACCGGGATCAGCTTGAAGTTGGCGATGCCGAGCGGGATGCCGATGATCGTCACGCACAGGACGATGCCGGTGAGGACGTGGCCGAGCGCCAGCCACCAGCCGGCCAGGAGCAGCCAGAGCACGTTGACGAGGAAGGAGGGGGCTCCCGCGTCCCGGCGCTCGACCGTCGTGTACCCGAAGGGCCACAGGGCGTAGAGGCCGATGCGGAAGGCGGCCACGCCGAAGGGGATGCCGATGACCGTGACGCAGAGCAGCACGCCCGCGAGCAGGTAGCCGAGGAACAGCCAGAAGCCGCTGAGGACGAGCCAGATGAGGTTCAGGATGGTCTTCACTGGTGGTGACCTGCCATCTTCTCGAGCCGGGCGATGCGTTCCGTCATCGGCGGGTGGGTGGAGAACATCTTCGAGAGCCCCTGGCCCGGCCGGAACGGGTTCGCGATCATCATGTGACTGGCCGTCTCGATGCGGGGCTCGGGGGGCAGGGGAAGCTGCCTGGTGCCGTGTTCCAGCTTGCGCAGGGCGTCGGCGAGGGCGAGGGGGTCGCCGGTGAGCTGGGCGCCGGAGGCGTCGGCCTCGTACTCCCGGGAGCGGCTGACGGCCAGCTGGATGAGGGAGGCCGCGAGCGGTCCGAGGATCATGATCAGCAGCATGCCGAGGAGGCCGGGGCCGTCGTCGTCGTCCGAGCGGCCGATCGGGATCAGCCAGGCGAAGTTGACCAGGAACATGATCACGGAGGCGAGGGCGCCGGCCACCGAGGAGATCAGGATGTCCCGGTTGTAGACGTGGCTGAGCTCGTGGCCGATGACGCCGCGCAGCTCCCGTTCGTCGAGCAGGCGCAGGATGCCCTCGGTGCAGCACACGGCCGCGTTGCGCGGGTTGCGGCCGGTGGCGAACGCGTTGGGGGCCTCGGTCGGGGAGATGTACAGGCGCGGCATGGGCTGGCGGGCCTGGGTGGAGAGCTCGCGGACCATGCGGTACAGCCCCGGGGCCTCGAACTCGCTCACCGGGCGGGCGCGCATCGCCCGCAGGGCCAGCTTGTCGCTGTTCCAGTACGCGTACGCGTTGGTGCCCAGCGCGATCAGGACGGCGACGACGAGCCCCGTGCGGCCGAAGAAGCCGCCGATGACGATGATGAGTGCGGACAGTCCCCCGAGGAGGACCGCTGTCCTGAGCCCGTTGTGCCGGCGGTGCACGGTGCGCCCTCCAAGTCGTGCGGCAGGGGGACCCTTGCTTGCTGATCTTCTTCTGACCTGCGCTCTCCACTGGCCTCGTGGTGTCACGTCCAGTGGACCCTCCCGTACCGGTCAACGCCAGGCGAAGGGCACTAGTTCCCTTGTGCGCGCGGTGGCGCGTGTCAACCGTCCGGGTGACGGCCGTCCCGGGCGGTGCCCGGTGTGGTCAGAAGAGACCGGTGCCGGTGAAGCGCAGGACCAGCTGGGGGGCGCCGGAGAGGGCGATGCCGAGGACGCCGGTCAGGGCGAGGGCCGCGGTGAGGGGGGCGGGGAGCCGGTGCTTCACCGGCTCGCCCTCGGGGGCGCGGAACAGCAGGGCCGTCCACCGGAGGTAGTAGACCAGCGCGATGACGACGTTGACGGCCATGACGACGGCGAGCCAGCCCAGTCCGGCGTCGACGGCCGCGGAGAACACGGTGACCTTGGCGAAGAGGCCGATGACGCCCGGCGGGAGTCCGGCGAGGCAGAGCAGGAAGAAGCCCATCAGGAGCGCGGTGAGGGGGCTGGAGGCGTAGAGGCCGCGGTAGTCGGCGACGCGGTTGGGGCGGTGCGCGCGGCCGACGAGGGCGGCCACGGCGAACGCACCCAGGTTCACGGCGCCGTACATGAGGGCGTAGGCGACGGTGGAGCCGATCGGCTTCTCGGCGTCGTCGGAGTACGCGGCGGCGGCGATCGGCACCAGGAGGTAGCCGGCCTGGCCGACGGACGACCAGGCGAGGAGGCGTACCGCGCTGTGTGCGCGCGTGGCCCGCTGCCTGAGGGCGCCCACGTTGCCGACGGTCATGGTGAGGGCGGCCAGCGCGGCGAGGGCCGGGCCCCAGACGTCGGCGTACGACGGGAGGGCGACGACGGTGACGAGGATCAGGCCGGAGAAGCCGACCGCCTTGCCGATGACCGACAGGTAGGCGGCGATGGGCAGAGGGGCGCCCACGTAGGTGTCGGGGACCCAGAAGTGGAAGGGGACGGCGGCGGTCTTGAAGGCGAAGCCGACGAGGGTGAGGACGACGCCGGTCTGGGTGAGGGTGTGGAGCTGTCCGTCGACGCCCTGGACGCGCTCGGCGACCAGGGTGAGGTGGAGGGTTCCGGTGGCGGCGTAGACGAAGCTGATGCCCAGCAGGCTGACCGCGGTGGCGGTGACGGAGGACAGGAAGAACTTCAGGGCGGCTTCGGAGGACTTCCGGTCGCCGTGCCGGAGGCCGACCAGGGCGAAGGCGGGCAGGGAGGCGACCTCCAGGGCGACGACGAGGGTCGCGAGGTCGCGGGAGGCGGGCAGGAGGGCGGCGCCGGCCGCGGAGGAGAGGAACAGGAACCAGTACTCGCCCTCGGGGAGCCGCTTGCGTTCGTCCTTCAGGGCGGTGACCGACAGGAGGGCGGCCAGGAGGGCGCCGCCGAGCACCAGGAACTGGATGACGAGGGTGAAGCGGTCCGCGGTGTAGCTGCACACGCCTTCGTCGCCGACCAGGCAGAAGGTGCTGCGGTCGGCGTCGAGGAGGGGCAGCAGCATGAGCGTGGCGGCGGCGAGGCCGGCCACCGAGAGCCCGCCCAGGAGCGGTTTGCGCCTCTCGTCGACGAACAGGTCGGCGACGAGGACGACGAGTCCGACGACGGCCGTGATGGTGGGCGGCGCGATGGCCAGCCAGTCGACGGACTGGACGAGGGAGCTCATCGGGTGCCTCCTGCGAGGAGCTGCTGCACGGCCGGGTCGGTCAGGCCGAGGAGGGCCCCCGGCCAGAGGCCGGCGACGACGGTGAGGACGACGAGCGGGGTCCAGGCCGCGAACTCGTGGGAGCGCACGTCGGTGAGGTTCGGGGTGTCCTGGTGCACGGCGCCCATGCAGACCCTGCGGACCACGACCAGCAGGTAGGCGGCGGTCAGCAGGGTGCCGAACGCGCCGATCGCCGTGAAGGTGAGGAAGGCGGGGCGGCTGAGGCCTTCGGCGGGGTCGAAGGCGCCGAACAGGGCGAGCATCTCGCCCCAGAACCCGGCGAGGCCGGGCAGGCCGAGGGAGGCGACGGCGGCGAAGGCGAGCAGGCCGCCGAGGCGCGGGGCCCTGCCGTAGAGGGCGGCGCCGGTCTCCTGCGCGAGGGTGTCGAGGTCGGTGCTGCCGGTGCGGTCCTTGAGGGCGCCGACCAGGAAGAACAGCAGGCCGGTGATGAGGCCGTGGGCGACGTTGGCGAACAGGGCGCCGTTGACGCCGGTCGGGGTCATGGTCGCGATGCCGAGGAGGACGAAGCCCATGTGGCCGACGGAGGAGTAGGCGATGAGGCGCTTGAGGTCGCCCTTCGCGCCCCGTCTCGCGAGGGCCAGGCAGGCGAGGGATCCGTAGATGACGCCGACGACGGCGAAGGCGGCGAGGTACGGCGCGAAGGTGCGGAAGCCGTCCGGCGCGGCGGGCAGCAGGATCCGTACGAACCCGTACGTGCCCATCTTCAGCAGGACGCCGGCCAGCAGGACCGAGCCGACGGTCGGCGCGGCGGTGTGGGCGTCGGGCAACCAGCTGTGCAGCGGCCACATCGGGGTCTTCACCGCGAGCCCGATCCCGATCGCCAGTACCGCGGTGACCTGCACGGACGTGGTCAGGAACCGGCCGTTGTCAGTGGCGAGCGCCACCATGTCGAACGTGCCCGCCTCGATTCCGATCAGGAGCAGGCCGAGCAGCATGACCACGGAGCCGAGCAGCGTGTAGAGGATGAACCTCCAGGCGGCCCCGGCCCGGCCCTCGCCGCCCCAGCGGGCGATGAGGAAGTACATCGGGACGAGGACCGTCTCGAAGGCGAGGAAGAAGAGGATCAGGTCGAGGACGGCGAAGGTCGCCAGGGTGCCGGACTCGAGGACGAGCAGCAGGGCGACGAAGGCCTTCGGGGACGGTCCCGCGGGCGGCTTGAAGTACGCGTGGAGCGCGCAGAGGAAGGTCAGCAGCGCGGTCAGGACCAGAAGGGGGAGGGAGATGCCGTCGGTGCCGAGGTGGATGCGCACGTCGAGTGCGGGGATCCAGCTGATGTCGGTCGTGGCCTGCATCGTCGACGGCCGGTCGTGGTCGAAGCCGAGCGCGAGGACGGTCGCCGCGACGAGGACCGCGCCGGTGACGGTCACGCCGTGGCGGAGCACCGCCTGGTCGGGTGACTTCCCCTTCAGTCCGGGCGGGGCCGGCAGGAGGGCGGCGGCGGCGCCGAGGAGCGGGCCGGCGACGAGGAACACCAGGAGGAACCGCATCACGGACTCGTTGATATCGATCACGCCTGCTCACGCTCCCGTGGCGACGAGGACGGCGGCGACCGCGAGGACGACGGTGCCGGCGAGCAGCGCGCTCACATAGGTCTGCAGATTGCCCGTCTGGGCCCGTCGTACGGCGGCGCCGAGCCAGCGGGGCAGTGTGCCCGCGCCGCGTACGTAGGTCTCGACGACCTCGCGGTCGAGGAACCGGACGAGGCTCGCGCCGGCCCGGACCGGGCGGACGAAGAGGGTCGTGTACACGGCGTCCAGGTGGAAGCCGGCGGCCGCGTGGCGGTGCAGCGGGCCGAGCAGCAGCCGTCCGGGGTCCGACGGGTCGGGCGCGTACGCGATGTCTCCGTAGGCCGGTTCGTGGGTGGCGATGGCCTCCGCCTCGACCCGCCCGGCGTCGCCCTCGGGGTGGGCGGCGACGGCACCGAGGGGGACGCGGGCGGCGGCGTGTGCGGTGGTGTGCCGCCAGGTGCCGTAGGTGATGATGCCGCCGACCAGCGCCACGCCCGTGCCGAGCACGGAGGTGGTGAGCGTCGGGGCCAGGTCGTGGCCGTCGAACCAGTCGGGCAGTACGCGGAAGGCGAACCCGCCGAGCGCGAGGGACGGTACGGCCAGCACCCACAGCACCGTGGTCATCGTCAGCGGCTGCCTGCCGTGGTCGGGCGCCTCGACGCCGTGTCCGCGGAAGGCCAGCAGCCACAGCCGCGTCGCGTACGCGGCGGTGAGCAGGGCGGTGACGAGGCCGGCGAGGAGGACGATCCAGCCCGCCGCGGCGGGAGCGTGTCCGGTGTGGCCGGTGACGACGTGTTCGGCCGCGCCGAGGACGGCCTCCTTGGAGAAGAAGCCGCTGAAGGGCGGGATCGCGGCGAGCGCGAGGAGCGCCACGGTCATCGTCCAGTAGGCGTCGGGGACCCGGTCCCGCAGGTGGCCCATGCGGGACATGGCGGCCAGTGAGTTGGTGCCGGCGGCGTGGATGACCACGCCGGCCGCGAGGAACAGCAGCGCCTTGAAGGCGCCGTGGGACAGGAGGTGGAAGACGGCGGCGTCGCGGTCGGCGACGGCGAGGGCGCCGGTCATGTAGCCGAGCTGGCCGATCGTCGAGTAGGCGAGGACGCGTTTGACGTCGTCCTGGGCGAGCGCTGCGAGCGCCGAGCCGGCCATGGTGACGGCGGCCATGACGGCGAGGACGACCATCGCGGCCTGCGAGGCCTCGAAGAGCGGGAGGAGACGGGCGATGAAGTAGACGCCGGCGGCGACCATGGTCGCGGCGTGGATCAGCGCGGAGACGGGGGTCGGGCCCGCCATCGCGTCGGGGAGCCAGGTGTGCAGCGGGAACTGCGCCGACTTGCCGGCCACGCCCGCCAGGAGCAGCAGGGCGATGAGCGTGGGGTGTTCGATGCCGCCGTTCGCGACGGCGCCGAGGATCCGGGTGATGCGGAAGGAGCCGGCCTCGGTGGCGAGGGCGAACAGGCCGATGAGGAAGGGGACGTCGCCGAGCTTGGTGACCAGGAAGGCCTTGAGGGAGGCGGCGCGGGCCTCGGGGGTCTCCCAGTAGTGGCCGACGAGGAAGTAGGAGCAGATGCCCATGACCTCCCAGCCGACCAGCAGCACCATCAGGTCGCCGGAGTAGACGACCAGGAGCATCGCGGAGGTGAACAGGGAGACGAGGGCCGCGTAGGAGGGGTAGCGCGGGTCGTCGCGCAGGTAGCCCGTCGAGTAGATCTGCACGCAGCCGGCGACGGCGGTGACCAGGACGGCGGTCAGCGCGGCGAAGCCGTCGATGTGCAGGGCGAGTTCGATCGGGACCGAGCCGGTGGGGGTGAGCTCGGTCGCGGCGTCGACGGCCTGGCCGCCGCCCTGGCGCCAGGCGACCGCGGCGGCCAGTGCGAGGGAGGCGAGCGTCGGCAGGACGGCGAGCGGGCGGACGAAACCGGGGGCGGTGCGGCCCAGGAGGAGCCCGGCGAGCGCGCCGAGGAACGGAAGGAGGGGGACGAGGACGGCGAGGGTGGTCGTGGTCACGCGGTGGCCTCGGCCTTCTCGCCGGCCGTCTGCAGTGCGGCGGCCTCGCCGTCGGGGCCGTCGGGCTCGTGACCCTCGGCGGTGTCGCGGAGCTTGTCGATGTCCGAGGTGCCGCGGTTGCGGTACACGGCGAGGACGATCGCCAGGCCGATGCCGATCTCGGCGGCGGCGACGGCGATGGTGAACAGGGCCAGGGCCTGGCCGGAGTGCAGGGTCTCCTCGGCGGTCCGGCTGAGCCAGACGTCGAAGGCGACCAGGTTCAGGTTGACGGCGTTGAGCATCAGCTCGACCGACATCAGGACCAGGATCGCGTTGCGGCGGGCGAGGACGCCGTACAGGCCGGTGCAGAAGAGGAGCGCGGACAGGACGGCCGGATAGGCGAGGTGCATCAGCGGGCCCCTTCCGTGGCGCGCCGGGTGTCCGCCGTGCGGGCCGCGGCGTCGGCCTTCGCCCTGCGGGACAGGACGATCGCGCCGACGAGGGCGGCGAGGAGGAGGACGGAGAGGGCCTCGAAGGGGAGGACCCAGTGCTGGAAGAGGCTCGCGCCGGTCACCTCGGTCGAGCCGGCGGGGGCGCCGTCCAGGTCGATCCAGGTGGTGCGGAAGGCGTCCACGACCACCCAGACCAGGGCGGCCGCGGCGGCCACCGCCACGGCGAGGGCGACCCGGCGGTTGCCGGAGTCGGCGTCCGGTGAGCGGCCGATGGGGGCCCGGGTGAGCATCAGACCGAACAGGAGGAGGACGACGACGGAACCGACGTAGATGAGGACCTGCACCCAGGCGATGAACTCGGCGGTGAGGAGGAGGTATTCGACGGCGAGTCCGCCGAGGGCCACCACCAGCCACAGGGCGGCGTGCACCAGCTGCCGGGTGGTGACGGTGATGACGGCGGCCCCGAAGGTGACCAGGCCGACGAGGAGGAAGGCGATCTCCACTCCGGTCGGGGAGAGGAAGCCGCGGGACTCGGCCGCCAGGTTCACGCTGCCGGCCGCGAGGCCGCCGAGAGTCGCTGCGGGGGTCATTCCCGGCCCTCCTGCCGTGGCTGGTCCACCTGCTGCTTCGAGTCGCCCGCCGGCCGTGCGGGCGACTCGGCGGCGCGGGCCTGTTCGTCGGCGTGCGGCTCGGTGCCCGCCGACGGCTCCGAGGGCGGGGCCGTCGTCCCCGCGGTCCGGGCGGCGGCCGACTTCTCGGCGGCCTTGCGGGCGGCGGCGAGTTCCTTCGGCTCCTCGGCGCCGGGGTCGAGGGCGGGCGGGGCCGGGACGGTCCACATCCACTCGCGGAGCTTGTCGCGTTCGTGGGTGAGGTCGCGGATGTCGGTCTCGGCGTACTCGAACTCCGGGGACCAGAACAGCGCGTCGAAGGGGCAGACCTCGATGCAGATGCCGCAGTACATGCACAGGGAGAAGTCGATGGCGAACCGGTCGAGGACGTTGCGGCTGCGTTCGCGGCCGCCGGGGGCCGCCGCCGGGACCGTCTCCTTGTGGGAGTCGATGTAGATGCACCAGTCCGGGCACTCGCGGGCGCACAGCATGCAGACCGTGCAGTTCTCCTCGAACAGGCCGATCACTCCGCGGGTGCGGGGCGGGAGGTCGGGCTGGGTGTCCGGGTACGGGGCGGTGACGGACTTCCTCGTCATCGTCCGCAGGGTGACGGCCAGGCCCTTGGCCAGGCCGGAGCCGGGGATCGGGGCCATCAGAGGAACACCACCTTGACGACGCCGGTGAGGGCGATCTGGGCGAGGGACAGGGGGACGAGGAGGGTCCAGGAGAACTTCTGGAGCTGGTCCTCGCGCATGCGGGGGTAGGTGACGCGCAGCCAGATGACGACGAAGGCGAGGAGCGCGGTCTTCAGCAGGGTCCAGAACCAGCCGAGCCCGTCGGCGCCCCAGGGGCCGTGCCAGCCGCCCAGGAAGAGGACGGTGGTCAGGGCGCACAGGACGACGATCCCGGCGTACTCGGCGAGGAGGAAGAGGGCGAAGCGCAGGCCGGTGTACTCGGTGTACGCGCCGAAGATGATCTCCGAGTCGGCGACCGGCATGTCGAAGGGCGGGCGCTGCAGCTCGGCGAGGCCGGCGACGAAGAAGACGAGCGCGCCGGTGATCTGCCAGGGCAGCCACCACCACTCGAAGGCGTCGAGGATGCCGACGAGGGAGACGGTTCCGGCCGCCATCGCCACCGAGGCGGCGGTGAGCAGCATCGGGAGTTCGTAGGAGAGGAGCTGGGCGGCGGTGCGCAGGCCGCCGAGGAGGGAGAACTTGTTGGCGGAGGCCCAGCCGGCCATGAGCGAGCCGAGGACGCCGACCCCCATGACGGCGAGGACGAAGAACACGCCCGCGTCGATCACCTGGCCGACCGCGCCCTCGCCCGGTCCGACCGGGACGGCGAGCAGGACGAGGAGGTAGGGCAGGAGGGCGACGGCGGGGGCGAGCTGGAAGACGCGGCGGTCCGCGCCGGCCGGGACCACGTCCTCCTTCTGCGCGAACTTCACGCCGTCGGCGATGAGCTGGGCCCAGCCGTGGAAGCCGCCGGCGTACATCGGGCCGAGGCGGCCCTGCATGTGGGCCATCACCTTGTGCTCGGTCTGCCCCACGAGCAGGGGGAAGGTGAGGAAGACGACGAACACGGCCAGGAGGCGCAGGGCGACGTCGAGCACGTCGTTCACCGCGGGCCTCCTGAGGGGTCGTCGGGGGCGGGGTTCCCGGGGTCGCTTCCGGGCTCCGGGCGGGGCTCGGGGGCCGCGCCGGCGTCGGGCTCCGCCTCCGTCCCGGGCCGGGCGGAGGCGGGGCGGGCGTGGTGCCAGGGGGCGTCCGGGCTGCGGGGAGCGGCGGGAGGCCTCCGGTCCCGGCGGTCCTCGGTGGGCGCGGAGGCCGGTGCGCCGCCCGTCGACGCGGGTTCCCCGGACGGCTCCGGGGTCCTCGGCGCGGCAGCGCGCTGACTCGCGGACCCCCCGGACGCGGTGCGCGCCCGGCGGGGGCCGCCGCCCGCGGCAGGACCCGGACGCTGCGACGCCGACCCCTCGCTCGCGCTCCTCGTACGTCGTGCGGGGGCGGCGGCCGGCCCGGGGGACGCCTCCGCGGCCCGGCTCGCCGAGCCCTCCGCCGCCGTCCGGGTGCGGCGGGGCGGAGTCGTGGGCCGGTCGGGGGGCTCCGGGGCGGCCGACTGGCTCGCCGAACCCTCCGCCGCCGTCCGGGTGCGGCGGGGACGGTCCCCCGCCCCCGCCGCTCGGGGCGCGCCCGCCGCCGTCCTGCCCGCGCCCCGGGCCGGGCGGGCCGGGGCCGGGGGGAGCTGCCCCTTGAGGGGACCCCATTCGTTCGGGTCGGGGACACCGGGGGGAAGCATCTGGCGGCGCTTGGGGCCGCCGTGCGCCGCGCCCGCCGCCTGCTCCCCGGGTTCCTTGGCGCCGGGCCAGGCCTTGGCGACCCGGGCGGCGAGGACGAAGTCCTTGCGCAGGGGGTGGCCCTCGAAGGTGTCCGGCAGGAGGAGGTGGTCCAGCCCCGGGTGACCGGTGAAGTCGACGCCGAACATCTCGTGCGTCTCGCGCTCGTGCCAGGCGGCGCCCGCGTAGACGTCCACCGCGGAGGGCAGCACCGGGGCCTCGTGCGGCACCGTGGTGCGCAGCAGCAGGCGCCGTACGGGACGCAGGGCGGCGACGTGCGCCGTGACCCGGAAGCCCGTGCCGGGTTCGTCGACCGCGCTCAGCCAGTCGAAGAAGGTGCAGCCGGCACGGTCGCGCGCGGCCTCCAGCGCGGTGATCCAGGAGGCGGGCGGCACGTCGACGGTCAGGACGCCGTACGACTCCTCCGCCGTGGCCTCCGTACCGAACAGTTCCTCGGCGTCGGCGGGGAGCCAGCCGACCGCGGTCATCGGTCCTCCCCCTCACCGGACGGCGCCGGCGGCCGGACCAGCCCGCTTCGCAGCGCCGCCGTGGACGGCCGCGCGCCGCCGCCGGTCCCGTACCGCTCCCCCAGCGACTCCCGGGCGATCTTCTCCTGGAGCTTCAGGATCCCCTGGAGCAGCGCCTCGGGCCGGGGCGGGCAGCCGGGGACGTACACGTCGACCGGGATGATCTGGTCCACGCCCTTGGTGACGGAGTAGGAGTCCCAGTACGGGCCGCCGCAGTTGCTGCACGCGCCGAAGGAGATGACGTACTTGGGCTCGGGCATCTGCTCGTACAGGCGCTTCACCGCGGGCGCCATCTTGTCCGTGACCGTGCCGGAGACGACCATCAGGTCGGCCTGGCGCGGCCCCGGCGCGAAGGGGATGACGCCGAGGCGGATGAAGTCGTGGCGGGCCATCGACGCGGCGATGAACTCGATCGCGCAGCAGGCGAGGCCGAAGTTGAAGACCCACAGCGAGTAGCGGCGGCCCCAGTTGAGGACCACCTTCATCGGCTCGGGTGCCAGCCGGGCGAGCGCGCCGAGCCGCTTCGGTTCCGGGAGCAGGACGGGCTCGGGGGCGGCAGGGTTCACGTCCATGTCAGGACGCCCTTCTTGTATGCGTACAGCAGACCCACGGCGAGGAAGCCGAGGAAGACGAACATCTCCACGAGGGTGGCCGCGCCGTAGCCGTCGGCGGCGAAGACGGTCGCCCAGGGGAAGAGGAAGATCGAGTCGACGGCGAAGATCACGTAGAGGAAGGCGTAGACGTAGTAGCGGACCTGGGTGTGGGCCCAGCCCTCGCCGACGGGGTCGACCCCGCACTCGTACGTCAGGAGCTTCTCGGGCGTGGGGACCACCGGCCGCAGCAGGCGTCCCGCCCCGAAGGCGACGGCGACGAACAGCAGGCCGACGACGGCGAGCAGTCCGACGACCGAGTAGGACTGGAAGTAGTCCGCCGCGACGACGGTCGTTTCCCGCACGTCCGCCCCTCACTCCCTTGATCGACGCCCTGGCCCGTGCCTGTGCCGTGCCCGTGATCCGTGCCGGTGAACGTCACGGTTCGACGGTCCGCACGCACGGGAGTCTAGGCCCTCGTAAATGCACCGTAAGCAGCCCGTCGCGGCCCGGCACGCGGGGGGTGGGGTTTTCCCCCGTGCGTCCTGGCGGTCCGCCTCATGGCGCGAACCCCCGGCTCCGGGCACGCTGATGCCCATGACCGAACCCTTCCCGAGTCCGGGCGCGCCCGTCACCGCAGTTCCGGATCCGGCCGGACGCGGCGACCGCCCGCCGCCGGCCCGCTTCGCGTACGACGTGCACACCTGGAAGGAGATCGCCCATCTCCTGGCGAACCTGCCGGCGTCGCTGATCGGCTTCGTCTACACGGTGACCATGCTGTTCACCAGTGCCGGGCTGACCGTGACGGTGATCGGGTTCCCGCTGCTCGCGCTCGGGCTGACGGGCTCCCGGCTGCTGGGCGGGATGGAGCGGGCGCGGGCCAGGAAACTGCTCGGGGTGCGGGTGGAGGAGCCGAGCCGGCTGCCGTGGGGCGGTGGTGCCGGAGGGTTCTGGCGGCCGCTGTGGATGGCGCTGCGGGACCCGGTGGGCTGGCGCACGGTGCTGTACGAGCTGATACGGCTGCCGTGGGGCGTGCTCACCTTCGTGGTCACGCTGACCGGTCTGTTCGTGCTGTGGCCGGTGCTGCCGTTCGTCGTGCGGGCCCTGACCAACGCCGACCGCGCGATGGTGCGCGGCCTGCTGTCGCCCTCCGACGAGCTGGAGCGGCGCATCGCCGAGCTGGAGTCCGACCGGGGCGTGGTGGTCGACACGGCGGCGGCGGACCTGCGGCGCATCGAGCGCGATCTGCACGACGGGGCGCAGGCCCGGCTGGTCAATCTGGCGATGGGGCTGGGACTGGCCAAGGAGAAGCTGCTGGAGGACCCCGACGCCGCGGCGTCGATGGTCGAGGAGGCGCACGGCGAGGTGAAGCTGGCGCTGCAGGAGCTGCGGGACCTGGCCCGCGGGATCCACCCGGCGGTGCTGACCGACCGGGGCCTGGACGCCGCGCTGTCCTCGGTCGCCTCGCGCTGCACGGTGCCGGTGAAGGTGACGGCCGACCTGGACGAGCGGCCGGCCGCCGCCATCGAGGGCATCGCCTACTTCACCGTCTCGGAGCTGCTGCAGAACGTCAGCAAGCACAGCCGGGCCCGGTCGGCCTCGGTGGACGTGTGGCGGTCGGAGGACCGGCTGTTCATCCAGGTGCGGGACGACGGGTGCGGGGGCGCGAGCCTGGACGGCGGGACCGGCATGCGGGGCCTCGCCGACCGGCTGGGCGCGGTGGACGGCCTGTTCGTCGTGGAGTCGCCGCAGGGCGGTCCGACGACGGTGACGGCGGAGCTGCCGTGGCGGGACCGTTCCGGCGCCCCGGCCGGGGACGCACCCGGGGCCAGGAGGGCGGCCGGGAAGGTGGTCGGGGGGTAGGGAAAACCCCCCGCCCAAGACTGCGACGGACTCCATGGTCCGTCGACCTGCGGCGGAGGAGTCTGGAGGTACGACACAGCACAGCCGCCGGACGAGAAAAGGGACGACGTCGATGGCCACGGAGTACGGACAGGGCTACGGGCTCCTCACGGAGTCCGGGCATCCCGGGCGCACCGGGGGGCGGCGGCACCGGCTGCCGGCCGCGCTGCGGGCGCCGGTCGAGGGACGCGCCTGGCGCGAGCTGGGGCACGTGCTGCTGAGCCTGCCGATCAGCATCCTGCTGTTCACCTACGCGGTGACGATGGTGTCGCTGGGGGCGGGTCTGCTGGTGACGTTCCTCGGCGTCCCGGTGCTGGCGGCGGCGCTCGCCGGCTGCCGCGGGTTCGGGGCGGTCGAGCGGGCGCGGGCGCGGGGGCTGCTGGGCCTGGAGGTGGGCGAGCCGGAGCCGCTGCGGATGAGGCGGCAGGGGTTCATGGCGTGGATCGGGGCCGTGCTCAAGAGCGGCGCCTCCTGGCGGGCCCTGCTGTACGCGGTGCTGCACATGCCGTGGGCGGTGCTCTCCTTCACCGTCTCCGTGACCGTCTGGTCGGTGGGCTGGTCGCTGCTGACGTATCCGCTGTGGTTCTGGGTGCTCCCGACGTACGCCGGGCAGGACGGCATACAGCTGTACGGCGACGAGCACCACCGGATCCATCTGGACAACCCGTTCGAGATCGCGGTCACCACCCTGGTGGGGCTGCTGTTCACGCTCGCCACGCCCTGGATCGTGCGGGCGCTGACGATGGTGGACCGGGTGATGGTGCACGGGCTGCTCGGGCCGTCGCGGCTGGCCACGCGGGTGGTGGAGCTGGAGTCGGACCGCGGGGTCGTGGTGGACACGGCGGCGGCCGACCTGCGGCGCATCGAGCGCGATCTGCACGACGGGGCGCAGGCCCGGCTGGTGGCCCTGGCCATGGACCTGGGGCTGGCGAAGGAGAAGCTGCGGGAGGATCCGCAGGTCGCGGCACGGATGGTGGACGAGGCGCACGGCGAGGTGAAGACGGCGCTGCAGGAGCTGCGGGACCTGGCCCGCGGGATCCACCCGGCGGTGCTGACCGACCGGGGCCTGGACGCCGCGCTGTCCTCGGTCGCCTCGCGCTGCACGGTCCCGGTGCAGGTGGAGGTGGACCTGACGGAGCGGCCCGCGCCGGCCATCGAGGGGATCGCCTACTTCACCGTCTCGGAGCTGCTGCAGAACGTCAGCAAGCACGCGCGGGCGACCTGGGCGGCCGTGGAGGTGTGGCGGACGGAGAACCGGCTGATGCTCCAGGTGGTGGACAACGGTGTGGGCGGCGCCGAGGTGTCCGGGGGTTCCGGGCTGGCCGGGCTGGCGGAGCGGCTGGACGCGGTGGACGGGATCCTGGTGGTGGACTCCCCGGCGGGCGGTCCGACGCGGGTGACCGCCGAGCTGCCGTGGCGGGCGGAGCGGACCCGGTGAGCGCGGGCTGAGACCGGCGGAACCGGCGGCGGGTGCGGGCCTCGGGCCGGCACCCGCCGCGTCGACGGCGGGTGCCGGCGGCCCGTCGCCCCGGTCTTCCGGCACTCCGGCGGCCGTCGATCGCGGTGCCGCGCCGCATTCCCCGCCGGATGCTGGAATGCTGGGCCCGACGACCGGGTCCGCCACGGGGGCGGGCACGGATCAGGGTCATGGGGGCCGAGGAACATGGAAGACAGGGTGCGGGTGGTCATCGCCGAGGATTCGGTGCTGCTGCGGGAGGGCCTGACCCGGTTGCTGACCGACCGCGGGCACGAGGTCGTGGCCGGGGTGGGGGACGGCGACGCGCTGATCGAGACGATCACCGAGCTGGACGGGGAGAACCTGCTCCCGGACGTCGTGGTGGCCGACGTGCGGATGCCGCCGACGCACACCGACGAGGGCGTGCGGGCCGCGGTGCGGCTGCGCAGGACGCATCCGGGCGTGGGGGTGCTGGTGCTGTCGCAGTACGTGGAGGAGCGTTACGCCACGGAGCTGCTCGCGGGTTCCAGCCGCGGCGTCGGCTACCTGCTCAAGGACCGGGTGGCCGAGGTCCGTGAGTTCGTGGACGCGGTGGTGCGGGTGGCCCGGGGCGGCACGGCGCTGGACCCGGAGGTGGTCGCCCAGCTGCTGGGGCGCAGCCGCAAGCAGGACGTGCTCGCGGGGCTCACCCCGCGCGAGCGGGAGGTCCTGGGCCTGATGGCGGAGGGCAGGACCAACTCGGCGATCGCCAGGCAGCTGGTGGTCAGCGACGGCGCCGTGGAGAAGCACGTCAGCAACATCTTCCTGAAGCTGGGGCTGTCCCCGAGCGACGGCGATCACCGGCGGGTGCTGGCCGTGCTCACCTACCTCAACTCCTGAGCGGGGCCGCCTTCGTGTCGTGTCCATCATGCGAATGACCCGGGGAAGGCGCCCCTTGCGGACGTAGGGTTTATGCGGGGAAGGCCTGTGGGAAGGCCGTCCCGGACAGCCGCCCTCGAGGAGGTCCAGTTCAGTGACCAGTCAGGTCAGCAGCACAGCGGAGCAGGCCGACGGAGCAGTCGTGGGGGAGCAACGCACGGCGGCGGGCGGGAAGGACGTCCGCCGGCTCGACCGGGTGATCATCAGGTTCGCGGGGGACTCGGGTGACGGCATGCAGCTCACCGGTGACCGTTTCACCTCGGAGACCGCGTCCTTCGGCAACGACCTCTCCACCCTGCCGAACTTCCCGGCCGAGATCCGCGCGCCCGCCGGCACCCTGCCCGGCGTGTCGTCCTTCCAGCTCCACTTCGCCGACCACGACATCCTCACCCCCGGCGACGCGCCGAACGTGCTGGTGGCGATGAACCCGGCCGCGCTGAAGGCCAACGTCGGGGATCTGCCGCGCGGTGCGGAGATCATCGTCAACACCGACGAGTTCACCAAGCGGGCGATGCAGAAGGTCGGCTACGACTCCTCGCCGCTGGAGGACGGTTCGCTCGACGGCTACCACCTGCACCCGGTGCCGCTGACCACGCTGACCGTGGAGGCGCTCAAGGAGTTCGACCTCACCCGCAAGGAGGCCGAGCGCAGCAAGAACATGTTCGCCCTCGGCCTGCTGAGCTGGATGTACCACCGGCCCACGGAGGGCACGGAGAGGTTCCTGCGGTCGAAGTTCGCGAAGAAGCCGGACATCGCGGCGGCGAACATCGCGGCCTACCGGGCGGGGTGGAACTTCGGCGAGACGACGGAGGACTTCGCGGTCTCCTACGAGGTGGCCCCGGCGGCGAGGGCGTTCCCGCCCGGCGTCTACCGCAACATCTCGGGGAACCTGGCCCTGTCCTACGGGCTGATCGCCGCGTCCCGCCAGGCGGACCTGCCGCTCTACCTCGGCTCCTATCCGATCACCCCGGCCTCGGACATCCTGCACGAGCTGAGCCGGCACAAGAACTTCGGCGTGCGGACCTTCCAGGCGGAGGACGAGATCGCCGGCATCGGCGCGGCGCTGGGGGCGGCCTTCGGCGGTTCTCTCGCGGTCACCACCACGTCCGGGCCGGGGGTGGCGCTGAAGTCCGAGACGATCGGGCTCGCCGTCTCGCTGGAGCTGCCGCTGCTGATCGTGGACATCCAGCGCGGCGGCCCCTCCACCGGTCTGCCGACCAAGACCGAGCAGGCGGACCTGCTGCAGGCGATGTACGGCCGCAACGGTGAGGCACCGGTCCCGGTGGTCGCGCCCCGCACCCCGGCCGACTGCTTCGGCGCCGCCCTGGAGGCGGCCCGGATCGCGCTGACCTACCGCACGCCGGTGTTCCTGCTCTCCGACGGCTACCTCGCCAACGGCAGCGAGCCCTGGCGCGTCCCGGAGCTGCAGGAGCTGCCGGACCTGACCGTGCGGTTCGCGCAGGGGCCGAACCACGCGCTGGACGACGGCACGGAGGTGTTCTGGCCCTACAAGCGCGACCCGCAGACCCTGGCCCGCCCCTGGGCGATCCCCGGCACCCCGGGTCTGGAGCACCGCATCGGCGGCATCGAGAAGCAGGACGGCACCGGCAACATCTCCTACGACCCGGCCAACCACGACTTCATGGTCCGCACCCGGCAGGCGAAGATCGACGGCATCGACGTCCCCGACGTCGAGGTCGACGACCCGGACGGGACCGCGCGCGTGCTGGTGCTCGGCTGGGGTTCGACCTACGGGCCGATCACCGCCGCCGTGCGGCGGCTGCGCCGGGCCGGCGAGCCGGTCGCGCAGGCGCACCTGCGCCACCTCAATCCCTTCCCGCGCAACCTCGGCGCGGTCCTCCAGAAGTACGACAAGGTGGTGGTCCCGGAGATGAACCTCGGACAGCTCGCCACCCTCGTCCGGGCGAAGTACCTGGTCGACGCCCAGTCGTACAACCAGGTCAACGGCATGCCGTTCAAGGCGGAGCAGCTCGCCGCGGCGCTGAAGGAGGCCATCGATGACTGACCCCAACGCCCTTCTCCAGCTGGTGCCCAAGGCCGAGGGTCGGCAGTCCATGAAGGACTTCAAGTCCGACCAGGAAGTGCGCTGGTGCCCCGGCTGCGGCGACTACGCCGTCCTCGCCGCCGTGCAGGGCTTCATGCCCCAGCTCGGCCTGGCGAAGGAGAACATCGTCTTCGTCTCCGGCATCGGCTGCTCCTCCCGCTTCCCGTACTACATGAACACCTACGGGATGCACTCCATCCACGGCCGCGCCCCCGCCATCGCCACCGGCCTCGCCACCTCCCGCCGCGACCTGTCCGTCTGGGTCGTCACCGGTGACGGCGACGCGCTCTCCATCGGCGGCAACCACCTCATCCACGCCCTGCGCCGCAACGTCAACCTCAAGATCCTGCTGTTCAACAACCGGATCTACGGCCTGACCAAGGGGCAGTACTCCCCCACCTCCGAGGTCGGCAAGATCACCAAGTCGACGCCGATGGGGTCGCTGGACGCGCCCTTCAACCCGGTGTCGCTGGCGATCGGCGCGGAGGCGTCCTTCGTGGCCCGCACCGTCGACTCCGACCGCAAGCACCTCACCGAGGTCCTGCGCCAGGCCGCCGACCACCCCGGCACCGCGCTCGTGGAGATCTACCAGAACTGCAACATCTTCAACGACGGCGCCTTCGAGGTGCTCAAGGACCGGCAGCAGGCCGAGGAGGCGGTGATCCGCCTGGAGCACGGGCAGCCGATCCGCTTCGGCGCCGAGGGCGCGAAGGGCGTCGTACGGGACCCGGCCACCGGTGACCTGAGGGTCGTCGCGGTGACGGCGGAGAACGAGGCCGACGTCCTGGTCCACGACGCCCACGCCGCGTCCCCGACCACGGCGTTCGCGCTGTCCCGGCTCGCGGACCCGAACACCCTGCACAACACCCCGATCGGCGTCTTCCGCTCCGTCGACCGGCCGGTCTACGACACCCTGATGGCCGACCAGCTCGACACCGCCGTCGAGCAGCAGGGCAAGGGCGACCTCGCCGCGCTGCTCGCCGGCGGGGACACCTGGACCGTCGTGGGCTGAACCCCGCCGAGGACCGGGACGAGGCCCGGGCGCCCTAGGGCGCCCGGGCCTCGTCGTACGCCTGGCGGGCGGCGAGGACGTCGGCCAGGCGCTTCTCGGTCCACAGGGCCAGGTCGCGCACCTGCTCGGCCGCCTCGCGGCCCAGGCCGGTGAGGGAGTAGTCGACGCGGGGCGGGATGACCGGCCGGGCGTCGCGGTGGACCAGGCCGTCGCGCTCCAGGGTCTGGAGGGTCTGGGTGAGCATCTTCTCGCTGACCCGGCCGATCGCCCGGCGCAGTTCGCTGAAGCGGTGCGGACGCTCCAGCAGCCGGATCAGCACCAGCACGCCCCAGCGGCTGGTCACGTGCTCCAGGACCAGCCGGTGCGGGCACATCGCCTCGGCGTCGCTCCGCCGCCCACCGTCACTTACCGCCATGCCCGTACCTTACTTCAAGGTGGGCACTTTCCAAAAGTTAGCGCTTCCCTTAGGGTTGGTGAAACACCCGTACACATCCCCACAGGAGTCCCGCACCATGAGCATCGTCGTCACCGGCGCCACCGGACAGCTCGGCCGTCACGTCGTGGAGCAGCTGCTGGAGAAGGTTCCGGCCGAGCAGGTCACCGCCGTCGTCCGCAGCGCGGAGAAGGCGGCGGGTCTCGCCGCGCGCGGGGTGCGGATCGCGGTCGCCGACTACAACGCCCCCGAGACCTTCGACGGCCTGTTCGCGGCCGGCGACAAGGTCCTGCTGATCTCGGGCAACGAGTTCGACAGGGGCCGGGTGGGCCAGCACCGGGTCGTCATCGACGCCGCGAAGGCCGCGGGGGTCGCCCTGCTCGCCTACACCAGCGCGCCCGGCGCCCTGACCGCCGCGCTCGCCGACGACCACCGCGGCACCGAGGAGGCGCTGCTGGACTCGGGCGTGCCGTACGTGCTGCTGCGCAACGGCTGGTACCACGAGAACTACACCGAGAACCTCGCCCCGGTCCTGGAGCACTCCGCGGTCGTCGCCGCCGCCGGCGAGGGCCGGGTCTCCTCCGCCTCGCGGGCCGACTACGCGGCCGCCGCCGTCGCCGTGCTGACCGGCGAGGGACACGAGAACACGACGTACGAGCTGGGCGGGGACGAGGCGTGGAGCTTCGCCGAGTACGCGGCCGAGCTGAGCCGGCAGACCGGCAGGGAGATCGCCTACCACCCGGTCACGCCCGAGGCGCTCACCGGCATCCTGGCCGGCGCCGGGGTCCCCGGGCCGATGGCCGCCGTACTGGCGGGCGTGGACGCCTCGATCGAGAAGGGGGAGCTGGTCGTCGACAGCGGCGACCTGTCCCGGCTGGCCGGCCGCCCGACCACCCCGCTCGCCGAGGCCGTCGCCGCAGCGCTCAAGGGCTGACCGGAGGGCCGCCGGCCCCGCCACCCCCGCCCGTCATGACCGTATGCCGGTACGGACATGACGCGCGGGGGTGCCCGGCGTTACCGTCGTCCGGCGGGCACCGCGTGTGCGGGCTTCGCATGCGCGGGCTTCACGGGAGACAGGGCACGCGTCGGACACGAAGGAGGGTTCCGTGACCGGGAAGTCGGCCGCAGAGCGGCGCACAGGACTGTTGAACGGCTTCGCCGCGTACGGGATGTGGGGACTCGTCCCGCTGTTCTGGCCCCTGCTCAAGCCCGCCGGGGCGGTGGAGATCCTGGCCCACCGGATGGTCTGGTCCCTGCTCTTCGTGGCCGCCGCCCTGCTCCTCATACGCCGCTGGGCCTGGCTCGGCGAGCTGTTGCGGCAGCCGCGCAGACTGGCGCTGGTCACGGTCGCCGCGGCGGTCATCACCGTCAACTGGGGCGTCTACATCTGGTCCGTGAACTCCGGGCACGTCGTCGAGGCCTCCCTCGGCTACTTCATCAACCCGCTGGTCACCATCGCGATGGGCGTGCTGCTGCTGAAGGAGCGCCTGCGGCCCGTCCAGTGGGCGGCGGTCGGGGTGGGCGCCGCGGCGGTGCTCGTCCTCACCGTCGGTTACGGCCGGCCACCGTGGATCTCGCTCTGCCTCGCCTTCTCCTTCGCCACGTACGGACTGGTGAAGAAGAAGGTCAACCTCGGCGGCGTCGAGTCGCTGGCCGCCGAGACCGCGGTCCAGTTCCTGCCCGCCCTCGGCTACCTGCTGTGGCTGGGCGCCCGGGGCGATTCCACGTTCGCCGCCGAAGGGACCGGGCACGCCGCGCTGCTCGCCGCGACCGGGATCGTCACGGCGCTCCCCCTGGTCTGCTTCGGCGCCGCCGCGATCCGCGTGCCGCTGTCCACGCTGGGCCTGCTGCAGTACCTGGCCCCGGTCTTCCAGTTCCTGCTCGGGATCCTCTACTTCAAGGAGGCCATGCCGCCCGAGCGCTGGGCCGGCTTCGCGCTGGTGTGGCTGGCGCTCACCCTCCTCACCTCGGACGCGCTGCGCACCGCCCACCGGGCCGCCCGCGCGCTCGCCGGGAAGGCCGGCGCCGCCGGGACCGGCGTGCCGGCCGGCGCGGTGGGCGCGGCTCCGGCCCCGGACACCGGGAGCGTGCCCGTCGGGGCCGAGGCGGGCCGGCTGGAGACCAGGCCGTAGGACCGGACGCTGTCGGTGCCAGGACCTATAACGGGGGCATGACGCAGACACCGACACCGGCCACCCCCGTGCACTGGAAGATCGTCATCGACGCGGCCGACCCGCACGCGCAGGCCGACTTCTGGGCCGCCGCCCTCCGGTACGTGGTCGAGGACAACAGCGTGCTGATCGGAAGACTGCTGGGCGCCGGAGCAGTGCCGGCCGACCTCACCGTCGAGTCGCACGGCCGCCGGGCCTGGCGCGACCTGGCGGCGGTACGGCACCCCGACGACCCGTACGACGAGGAGAGCGGCACCGGCCGCGGACGGCGGCTGCTGTTCCAGCGCGTCCCCGAGGAGAAGACGGTCAAGAACCGGCTCCACCTCGATCTGCACCCCGGTGCCGGGCGCCGCGAGGAGGAGCTCGCACGGCTGGCGGGGCTCGGCGCGCGCGTGCTGCGGCAGGTGGAGGAGCCTTCCGGGGGATGGCTCGTGATGGCCGACCCGGAAGGCAACGAATTCTGCCTGCATTAGGGCCTTTGCCCGGTTCCCCGGGGCGGGGGCCGCTCAGGACCGCCGGGCGCGGGCGCGTTCGGTCAGCCGGCCCATGCGGGCGCGGGCGGACTCCAGTTCCTCGATCTCGTCGGCGGCGGGCCCGTCCTCGGCGGTGAGCCCGGTCCACAGGGCGATCAGCTCGTGCCCGAGCTCCAGTCCGAGCAGCGGGTCGCGCACCGCGCGCCATGCGGTCGCCGCGCTGCGGACGTTGCCGTAGGCGGCCTCCGCGTCCCCCGCGCGGCGGCAGATCGCGGCGAGGTCGAGGGAGATCCGGAAGGCACGCAGCGGCTCACCGCCCAGGTAGGCGATGTACGCGGCGAGCTCGCGCAGCCGCAGCACCTCCGGGTGCTCCGGCCCCAGGGTGCCCGAGGCCTCCGCGACGGTCTCCTCGGCCAGCCGGTCCGCCGTGTCGATCCTGCCCTCCCGCACGGCGCCGCTGATCCGCGCCATGGGCACGGCGAGGTGGTTCTCACCGGCGGGGGGCCCGTCGCCGAGCACCGCCTCCGCCACGGCGTCGAACCCGCGGGGCGGGGCGGGCCCGGGGTCGGGGTCGGGCAGGGGCTCGGGGACCGGTGCGGCTCCGTGGGCCCGGAGCCGGTCGGGGCGCGGCCCCGCGTCCATGGGCGGGGGCGGACCGAACGTGCCGGTGGGAGGCGCGACCGTGCCGGGCGGGACGACCTCCGCCGGCTCGGGCACGGCCCGCGGGGGGAAGGCCGGGGCGGCGTCCCGGGGGGCCTCCGGTCCGGGCACGGGACGCAGCGCGAAGGTGGGGGTGGAGTCCCCGGCGGAGTCCCGCGGGGGCGCCGGCTCGGGCACGGAGCGCAGGAGGTGCGTCGGCCGGTCCGGGCCGGTGGACTCCCGCGCCGTCCCCGCCGGGACCGTCCCCATCGGGACCGGCCGCGCCGTGAAGTGGCTGGAGCCGTCCGGGTCGACCCGGAGCGGGACGACGCAGCCGAGGCGCTCGTCGTGCACGGTGGCCAGGACGGCGTGACCGGAGGCGACGGCGATGCGGTGGAGGCGGTCCAGCACCGCCTGCTGGATCTCCTCGCCGGGCCCGGCGATCACCGTCACCCCGCCGACCGACGCCCCGCGCGTGTCCGCCCCGCCCACGGGGACACGGACGTCGATCGGCGCTGCCGCAAGGTTCGCCGCATGTGCGGCCTGCTGCTGTTCCCGCTTCTTCTCGCGGCTGAGTCGAGACATCGTTCCCTCATTCGGGTCGTACACCTACCGCCGAGTCTGTCCGCTCGCCCGCGCTTCTCACGTCACCGCGTTGTCACAGGCTCGTCCCAACGAACGCCCGCGCGGCTTTCCCGTCCGCCCGGCGGCATGAAGGATCGAGGCGGCGAGCAGGAGAGGGGACATGGGACAGGGACCGGAGATCTGGATCCGAGGGCCGGTGGCGGTACCGGAGGCGGCCCCGCCGGAGCCCGCCCCCGCACGGACGGCGGCGCGGCGCTTCTCCTGGGTCGGCCTGCACGGCGGCGCGGGCGTCTCCACGCTCGCCGCGGTCTACGGCGGTCATGACGGCGGACGCGCCTGGCCCGGCCCCGACGGTCCGCCGTCGGTGCTGCTCGTCGCCCGGACCCACGCCGCCGGTCTGGACGCCGTGCTCCCGGCGGTGGACACGGTCCGGCGCGGCGGGGCGCCGCGAGGGCTCGACCTGGACGCCGTGGTCCTGGTGGCGGACGCGCCGGGGCGGCTGCCGCGTCCCCTCGCCCACCGGATCCGGCTCATCGAGTCGGTGATCGACGTGTACCGCGTGCCCTGGGTCGACGCGTGGCGCCTGGGCGACCTGACCGGCCGGCCGCCCCGCGGGACGGAGCCGCTGGCCCGCCTGACGGGCGCGACGCGCTGAGCGGGGACCGGGCGCAGGAGATCGCGTCCGCCGTGCGCGGGCGGCGGCTGCGGGCCGTGGACGTGGTCGCGGAGGCGCTGGAGCGGATCGGGCGGGCCGATCCGGAGCTGTGCGCGTTCCTCGAGGTCTGGGACGAGCAGGCGCTGCGGCGGGCCCACGAGGTGGACGCGCGGGTCGCCGCCGGTGAGCGGCCGCCGCTGGCCGGGGTGCCGGTCGCGGTCAAGGGGCGGCACGGGCTGCGGGCGGCGAAGCCGCTGCTGGCGGCCGGCGCCGTCGCCGTGGGCGCCACCTCGGTGCCCGGTCCGGGAACGCCCTGGCGGACCTGGGGACTCGGGGCGCACGGCCGTACCGTCAACCCGTGGCGGGCGGACCGTACGCCGGGCGGCTCCTCGGCCGGGGCGGCGGTGGCGGTGGCGGCCGGGCTGGTGCCGCTGGCGACGGGCGGTGACGGCGCGGGCTCGGTGCGGATCCCGGCGGCGTGGTGCGGGACCGTCGGGCTGAAGGTCACGAACGGCCGTCTCCCCTCGGCCGACCGTACGGGGCTCGCGGCGCCCGGAGTCCTCACCCGCACGGCCGCGGACGCGGCGGCCTGGTGGCGGGTGGTGTCGGGGCGGCCCGTCGCGGCCGGGGCCCCCGTGGCCTTCCCCGTCGACGCCTGCTGGTCCCCCGACCTCGGCTTCGCCGACCCCGCCCCGGAGCCCGTCGCCCTGGCCCGGACGGCGGTGGACCGGCTGGTCGGCACCGGGGTCGTACGGCTCGTACGCCCCGCGCCGCCACCGCGGCTCCTCGATCCCGCCCCGGCCTGGCTCACCCTGCGCACTCCTGGCGCCGATCCCGTCGACGCCCACCGCGTCCGGGCGGAGAACGACCGGCGCCTGGACGCCCTCTTCGCCCGTGCCGGCCTGCTGCTCACCCCCACGGCGCCCACCGCACCGCACGGCCACGACGGCCCCGGGGCGGTCTACTCGACCGCCCTCACCTGGGCGTTCAACGTCAGCGGGCACCCCGCGCTGAGTCTCCCGGCCGGGTTCGGCGCCGACGGCTGCCCGGCGGGGCTCCAGCTGGTGGCACCGCGCGGGCGGGAGGAGCTGCTGCTCGCGGTGGCGACGGAGGCGGAACGGCGCGGAGGCACCGCCGCCCGCTGAACAGCCCGTGAGGCCGCGCCGTCCCCGTGCCATGCCGTCCCTTCCGACGGGCCACCCCGTTGACATATAAATGCACGCGCATATGATGCAGATGCCTGTAATTGACGTACGCCGAGTATCTGGGGATGATCATGACGCGCCGCTTCCTCTTCGTCCTGGGCAGCTCCCGCCCCGACGGCAACACCGAACTGCTGGCCCGCCGGGCCGCCGAACAGCTGCCCCCGGACGTGGAGCAGCAGTGGATCGACCTCGCCGCCCACCCCCTGCCCGACTTCGAGGACCTGCGCCACGACAGCGACCACACCCGTCCCACCGGGGGCAACACGGCCGCGCTGCTGGACGCCACCCTCGCGGCGACGGACATCGTGATCGCCTCGCCGCTGTACTGGTACTCGGTGTCCGCCCAGGCCAAGCGCTACCTGGACCACTGGGCGGGCTGGCTGCGCACCCCGGGACTGGACTTCGAGGCGACGCTGGCGGGGCGCACCCTGTGGGGCGTCACCGCGCTCGCGCACGAGGAGCCGGAGGTCGCCGACCCGCTGGTCGGCACGCTGAACAACTCGGCCGCGTACATGGGGATGCGCTTCGGCGGGGTGCTGCTCGGCAACGGCAGCAAGCCGGGCGACGTGCTGAGGGACACGGAGGCGCTGGCACGGGCCAAGACGTTCTTCGCCCGGGAGGCGCCCCTCGCCCGCTTCCCGTACGAGGCGGGCTGACGCCGGGCCGCCTCACCGGCCGAGCCGCTCCTCGCCCAGGACCTCACCGCCGATGCGGGCGGCGAGCCTCCGGGGGCGGTCCGGGGGCGATCGCGGCGAGCTGCCGCACCTCACGGACCGTCGCCGGTTCGGCGAACGGCCACACCTCGTCCTCGACGTCCTCCAGCAGCGTGCGCGGCCGCTCGGCCTGCCGGTACGCCTCGGCCGCGTCGGTGGTCCGCAGGACGGGGTACGCCCGTGCGTCGCCCACGGGCCGGACCGTCGCACGTCCCGGCCCGCCCGTGCCGGCGCGTTTCCCTACGCGGTGATGTCCTTCGCCGTGAACCGCGCCCACGCCGCCGAGCCGAACACGGCCGCGTAGAGGGCCTGGAGGCCGAGGTTCCTCGTCAGGTCGTCCCAGTAGACCGGCTCGCGCATCAGGTCGGCGAAGGACAGCCAGTAGTGGGAGAAGAGGTAGGGGTGCAGGGCGTGCAGCTGCGGGATCTGGTCGAGGATCTGGACCGTGATCAGCAGTCCGACCGTGGTCGCCATCGCCGCGATGCCGCTGTTGGTCAGCGTGGAGACGAACAGGCCGAGCGCCGCCACCCCGATCAGTGACACGGCGACGACCAGGGCGATCAGCAGGGCTCTGGCCAGTCCCTCGGAGAAGCCGATCCGGGTGCCGGAGATGGTCGTGAGGTCGCCCAGCGGGAACAGCAGCGCGCCGGTGGCCAGGGCCGAGACGGCGACCACCAGGGTGGCGACCAGGCAGAAGGCCATGACCGTCGCGTACTTGGTGAGCAGCAGGCGGCCGCGGCCCGCGGGGGCGACCAGGAGGTAGCGCAGGGTGCCGGCGTTCGCCTCGCCGGCGACGGCGTCGCCCGCGACCACCCCGACCGCCATGGGCAGGAAGAACGGCAGGGTGGCGGCGAGCGCGGTGAAGACCAGGAACAGTCCGTTGTTGGTGATCTGCGAGATGAACGCCGGCCCGCCCCCGCCGCCGGCCGACGAACCGTCACCGGTCTCGATCCGTACGGCGACGCCGACCAGGACCGGCACGGCCGCCAGCACCCCGAGCAGGGCGAGGGTGCGCCAGCGCCGGAAGGTGGTGAGCAGCTCGCTGCGCAGCAGCCCCAGGGCCCACAGCGGGCTCGCCTTCCGCACCGCTTCAGCCCGCGACATCGAAGCCCTCCCCGGTCAGCGCCACGAAGGCGTCCTCCAGCGAGGCCCGTTCCGCCCCGAAGCCGCGCACCCGGACCCCGGCCGTCACCAGCGCCGCGTTGACCTCGGCGAGGTCCCGCTCGGGCGCCTCACCGGTCACCCGTTCCCCGGCCACGACGACATCGGAGACCCCCTGTTCCTCGAGCACCCGGGCCGCGTCCGCCGGGTCCGGTGTGGTCACCACCAGCCGCCCGCGGGCGCCCGCGGCCAGCTCGGCGACCGGGCCCTGGGTGATCAGTCGGCCCCGGGCCATCACGGCGGCGTGCGTGCACACCTGCTCGATCTCGTCGAGCAGGTGGGAGGAGAGGAAGACGGTGGTGCCGTCCGAGGCCAGCTCGCGCACCAGCGTGCGGATCTCCCGCATGCCCTGCGGATCGAGGCCGTTGGTGGGCTCGTCCAGGACGAGCAGCCGGCGCGGCTGGAGCAGGGCGGCCGCCAGACCGAGGCGCTGCTTCATGCCGAGGGAGTACGCCTTCGCCCTCTTGCCGGCGGCGGCCGTGAGGCCCACCCGGTCCAGTGCGGCGGCGACGCGGGCGCGGCGGGTGCGCGGATCGGCGGTCGGGTCGGCGGCGTCGTAGCGCAGCAGGTTGTCCCGGCCGGAGAGGAAGCCGTACAGGGCCGGGCCCTCGATGAGGGCGCCGACGTGGGGCAGCACGGCGCGCGCGGAGCGCGGCACGGGGTGCCCCAGGACGTGCGCCGTGCCGGAGGTCGGTTCGATCAGGCCCATCAGCATGCGGATGGTGGTGGTCTTGCCGGAGCCGTTGGGGCCGAGGAAGCCGAAGACGCTGCCCGCCGGGACGGTCAGGTGCAGGCCGTCGACGGCGAGCTGCCCGCCGCGGTAGCGCTTGGTGAGCGCGCGGGTGACGATGACGGCACCGTCGTCCGCGGCCTGCCCGTCACGCCGTTCCCGCTCCGTGGCGGACGCCTCGCCCATCGGCTCCCTCGTTCCCTGTCGCGTCGTGAGGTTTCCGGGTCCTCACTTCCCCGCGTCGGCCGCCTTCACGAGCGCGTCCTTGGTGACGGCTCCCACGTAGGCCTTGCCGTCCTCGGTGATCAGGGCGTTCACCAGGCGGGTGCTGAACACCGTGCCGGTGCCGAACCCGCCCTCGACCCGGTCGCCGAGCGAGCCGAGGAAGCCGTCGAGGTCGCCGCCGGTGTCACCGGTGGGCAGGCCGGCGCCGGTGCCGTCCTCGTAGGCGACGATGGTGTTCCAGCCCTCGCCGATCGTCCTCGTCCCGTCGAGGCCCTTGGCCAGGTCCTCCTCGGACTTCGGGCCCCGCTCCGGCTTCCCCGGCTTCCCGGAGCGCTCCGGTGCGCCCTCCTCGGTCACCTTCGCGCCCTTGGGCGGGGCGAACGCGAAGGTCGACGCGTCGGGCCGGTCGAAGCTCACCTTGGTGAAGCCGACGTCCACGACGGCCGCGCCGCCGCTCGCCGGGGTGAGGGTGAACTTCAGCGGCAGGCCCGTCTCGTGGTCGACCGCGATGCTGATCGCGCCGACCGTGGAACCGGCCCGCTTCGGCTCGACGACCAGCTTGTACGCGTCCCGTCCGGCCACCTGGGCGGTGCCGTCGACGGTCACGGACGTGGTGTCGTCGACCGCCTTCAGCGCTTCCTCGGCGAAGTCCTCCGGGGTGGCGGGGGGCCGCTGCCCCCGGTCCTCGCCGGAGGTGTCGACCGTGCCGTGGTAGACCTCGTTGGACGCGCTGTCGTACCCCCAGACGTCCTCGCCGTTGTGGATCAGGCTGTACTCGGCGGCGTTCTCCAGGAGCGACAGCTTCTGCCGGTCCGGGCCGTCGACCGCGATCCGCAGCGTGTGCGTGCCGGAGGCCAGTTCGGTGAGCTTGGCGGAGGGGTCGGCCGAGGAGCCGCCCTCCTCGCCCTGCCCCAGGGCGCCGGAGGCGAGGCCGTTCTCCAGTCCGCCGAGGTTCGGCAGACCGAGGTCCGTGGTGATCTTCACCGTGCCGGACAGCCGCTCGACGTCCGACTGCGCGATCTTCTCGATGAGCTGCGCGGCGGTGATCTCCGGCAGGTCGGGGTCGCCGGAGTCGGCGAGCGCGGGGACGAGGCCGATGGTCGCGGCCGCCACTCCCATCACGGTGACCGGGACGAGGTACCGCGCGGCCCTGCGCCGTCCCGCTCCCGGCGCGCCGGCCGCCTCCCCCGCGGTCGTCGTCTTCTCGGATTCGTACGGTGCCATGTGTGCCCTACCTCCGTGGTCGGCGGCGGCTTCCGTCTCGTGTCCTCACACCAGTTCCGCTCTGAGCCGCCATTCTCACCCGAACCGGTGAGAAGTGGTGTTGTCCGTCGTGGTCCATCCGACCAAATCCGGCGGACGGATTCGTCAGCCTCCGGACGCAACTCCCCGTACTGCTGGGGTATGACACGCGGGACGGTTCCCTCCCCCGCCCCGTAGGGGTCGTGCGGGGGTCCGGGCCGGCTCAGCCCGCGCGGTGCACCACCGCGTCGCACAGCTGCACGAGCGCCCTCTTGGCCTCGCACTCCCGCAGCGGGGCCAGCGCCGCGCGCGCCTCCTCGGCGTAGCGCACGGTGTCCCGGCGGGCCTGCTCCAGCGCGGGGTGGGCGCGCAGCAGCCGCAGCGCCTCGGCGTGCCGGGCGTCGTCGGTGAGGTCGGAGTCGAGCAGCTCGCACAGGGCGATGTCCTCGGCGAGGCCCAGCCGGGCCGCCCGCTCGCGCAGCCGCAGCACGGGCAGGGTGGCGATGCCCTCGCGCAGGTCGGTGCCGGGCGTCTTGCCGGACTCGTGGGAGTCGGAGGCGATGTCCAGGACGTCGTCGGCGAGCTGGAAGGCGACGCCGAGCCGCTCGCCGTACTGGGTGAGCACGTCCACGACCGTCTCGTCGGCACCGGACATCATCGCGCCGAAGCGGCAGGAGACGGCGACCAGGGAGCCGGTCTTGCCGCCGAGCACGTCGAGGTAGTGGTCGACCGGGTCGCGGCCGTCCTGCGGTCCCGCGGTCTCCAGGATCTGCCCGGTGACCAGCCGCTCGAACGCCTCGGCCTGCACCCGCACGGCCTCCGGGCCGAGGTCGGCCAGGATGTGCGAGGCCCGGGCGAAGAGGAAGTCGCCGGTGAGGACCGCGACGGAGTTGCCCCAGCGGGTGTTGGCGCTGTCGACGCCGCGCCGCACCTCGGCCTCGTCCATCACGTCGTCGTGGTACAGCGTGGCCAGATGGGTGAGTTCCACGACCACGGCCGAGGGCACGACGCCGGGCGCGTAGGGGTCGCCGAACTGGGCGGCGAGCATCACGAGCAGGGGACGGAACCGCTTGCCGCCGGCCCGCACCAGGTGCTGGGCGGCCCCCGTGATGAAGGGGACCTCACTCTTGGTGGCCTCGATCAGCCCTTCCTCGACAGCCGTCATCCCGGCCTGGACATCGGCCTCCAGAGCCTGGTCCCGCACGCTCAGCCCGAACGGCCCGACGACGGTCACGAGGGGTCTCCTGTCTGCTGGTGTCCACTGGCGATTACACGGAATGTCGATAGGTCGCTGCCCTCACTCAAGTCAGCGTATCCGGTCACGTTTCGATCACCGCCAGCGCCCGGGGTTACGGGCAGGGCGGCGCGGGGCCGGCGCCGGATCGCTTTCACGCATCGACCACAACGGACATTCCACGACTTTCCAGGACGCGGCAACCCGCCTCTCGCCCCGCTCCCCGGACCCCGTCTCGCCACGCGGACCATCCTGCCCGCCCCGACGCCCGATTTGCCGTAAACACCGGCTTCATTCCTCTTGGCGAGAAATGCACTCGCGACCGGCCCCCCGTGAAGTGGGTCACGCACGATCCGGTACCCCCGCCACGGGCCGCCATTCCCCATCCCCCTTGACCGGCGGCCGAGTTGGCCCTCGATACCCATGAAGGATCAAGTGCCGCAAAACGCCCATTCCAAGATCAAAAGGCGTCTTATGTGATTCCCGGACTTGTTCCCGACATCTCCTCTCGCATACGTTCCGGGCCTGCCGGGTGGACGCCTAATCCTGCCGCCGCCCGCATCAACCGACGACGATCACTCACGACGGCAGGAGCGGGGGACCCAGGTAAGCCGCCGGACCGGACACCGCGCCGGGACGGCTAGGGGTGAAGCCATGCCCGCAGGGGCACGGCCGGGCACTCTCCCGCCCGAACCCGACAGCTCACCTCGCAGGCGTAGGAGAGGAACCCAGACATGCCTGCTTCCGGTCAGTACCGCCGCCGCCTCGCCCGCTCCCTCGCCGTCGCCGGCGCCGGCGTCGCCGTGGTCGCCCTGCCGCTGTTCGGGGCGACCGGCGCCTCCGCGGCCACCACCGAGCCGACGACGACCGCCGCCGGCTCCGTGACGGCGTACCCGGACGACCTCGACGGCTGGATCCGCGAGTCGCTGGACGTCATGGCGCAGAACGGCATCCCGGGCAGCTACGACAGCATCCACCGCAACATCATGCGCGAGTCCTCCGGCAACCCGTACGCCATCAACAACTGGGACTCCAACGCCGCCGCCGGCACCCCGTCGAAGGGCCTGCTGCAGATCATCGACCCGACCTTCGCGGCCTACCACGTGCCCGGCACCGCCTTCGACCCGTTCGACCCGGTCGCGAACATCACGGCGGCCTGCAACTACGCCGCCGACCGCTACGGCTCCATCGACAACGTCTTCGGCGCGTACTGAGCCACCCGCTGACGGGCGAGCGCCGTCGCCCCGCCGAACAGCCGCTCGAGGACGACGGCCACGCCGTCGTCCTCGTTCGACGCGGTGACCTCGTCCGCCACCGCCTTCAGCTCGGGATGCGCGTTGGCCATGGCGACGCCGCGGGCCGCCCAGTCGAACATGGGGACGTCGTTCGGCATGTCGCCGAAGGCGATCGTCCGCGCCGGGCCCAGCCCCAGGTGCTCGGCGGCCAGCGCCAGCCCCGTCGCCTTGGTCACCCCGCACGGCTGGAGCTCCACGGTGCCCGGCCCCGACATGGTGACCGTGGCCAGGGAGCCGACCACCGACCGGGCCGCCGCCGCCAGCGCGTCGTCGGACAGGTCCGGGTGGCGCAGCAGCACCTTGCTGATCGGCCGGTCCCACAGCTCGTCGCGCCGCTCGACGCGCACCGCGGGCAGGGTCGGGTGCGGCATCAGATAGCCGGGCTCGATCAGCGTCAGCCCGTCGACCCCGTCCTGGTCGACCGCGGCGCACACCTCCCCCACCTCGGCCTCGATCTTGCCGAGCGCGGCCTCCGCCAGCTCCCGGTCCAGCGTGACCGACCACAGCAGCCGGTCCGCGCCGGCGTCGTACACCTGCGCGCCCTGGCCGCACACCGCGAGCCCCGTGCAGCCGAGGTCGTCCAGGAGCGGCCGCACCCTGGGGGCCGGGCGCCCCGTCACCACGAGGTGCCGCGCGCCGGCCCGCTCCGCCCGCGCGAGCGCGGCGAGGGACCGGTCGGAGAAGGTGTCGTCGCCGCGCAGCAGCGTCCCGTCCAGGTCGGTGGCGATGAGTGAGTACGCGGTGGGTGCGGCCATGATCAGAGAATACGGACAACCCGACGGTCCGATTCGCCATGCCCGTTTCCGCTCGCTTTCGATGCGTTTCCCCTTCTTCGGACGCCAGGTAAGGACCGGTTCAGGACTCTTTCCCCGTTTGGCAAGAACATGGTCCGCTATCTACCGTCCGCCCGGTCCCGGGCGGTACCTTCCAAGGGCCCAGGGGGGACTTGATCGGGGGGTCGGGTGAGCGGTGGACGCGTGCGCGTGCTGGGGCCCGGGGAGCTCGGCGAGGGGGAGCGGGAGCGCTGGCGGGAGCTGCGTGCCGCGACGGACGCACCGCGCAACCCGTTCATGGAACCGGAGTTCAGCGTCGCCGTGGCCCGGGTGCGGCCGCGGGCCCGGGTCGCCGTGCTGTACGAGGGTGCGCAGCCGGTGGGTTTCCTGCCGTACGAGCGGGGCGCGCTGGGGCAGGGGCGGGCGATCGGACTCGGGGTGTCGGACTGCCAGGGCGCGGTCCTGGCTCCCGGTGTCGCCCCGGAGACCGCCGAACTGCTGCGGGCCTGCTCGGTGTCGAGCTTCGTCTTCGACAACCTGGAGGCCGGCCAGGGGCTGTTCGTGCCGTACGCGGCCGAGGAGCACGCCACCTACGTCGTCGACGTGGGGAAGGGCTACGCGGCGTACGAGTCGGTGCTGCGCACCCGGTCGCCGAAGTTCCTGAGGACCACGCTGGCCAAGGAGCGCAGGCTGGGCCGCCGGGCCGGGGCCGTGCGGTTCGTCTTCGACGAGCGCGACCCGGCGGCGCTGCGCGCGCTCATGGAGTGGAAGTCGGCGCAGTACCGCAGGACCGGACGGCGCGACCGGTTCGCGCGGGAGTGGATCGTCCGGCTCGTGGGCCGGCTGGCCGGGACCCGGGCCGCCCAGTGCACCGGCGCGCTGTCGGTCCTGTACGCCGGGGAGCGTCCCGTCGCCGCGCACTTCGGACTGCGGTCGGCGTCCGTCCTGGCCTGCTGGTTCCCGGCGTACGACCCAAAGTTCGCGACGTACTCGCCCGGCCTGGTGCTGCACCTGCGGATGGCCGAGGCGGCGGCGGCCGAGGGCATCGGGATGCTCGACCTGGGACGCGGTCCGGCCGCGTACAAGGACTCCCTGAAGACCGGTGAACTCGCCGTGTACGAGGGGGCGGCGACCCGTCCGGGGGTGGGCGCCGCGCTGCACCGGCTGGGCCGCGGGCCCGCGCGCCGCGCGCACGGCTTCGTCCGCGCCCGTCCGCGCCTGGCGGCGCTGGCGGCGCGGACCCTGAAGGGCGCGGCACGGCTGCGCCGGTCGTGAGGAGGGGGACGGGTGTTCCGCAGAGCGCGTACGCAGGAGGAGATACGGCGGTTCCTGGCCATCGGCGCGGTACAGGTCGCCGAACTGGACCTGGACGGTGACGAGTCCGCGCCGAGACCCGGCCCGGGCAGCCCCCCGGTGACCCACGGCGAGGTGTTCCTACTGGTCAGACGGGCGGGCCGCCCGGTGGGGACCCTGCTGGCGCGGGTGCCGGAGGGCGCGGACCCGCGGACCGTGCTGACGCGGGCGGCCGCCGGGGTGGCGGGGGACGCCGCGGTGGCGGAGGCCGCGGGGGACGGCGGGGGGCCGCCGTACGCCTCGGTCGTCGTGGCCACCCGGGAGCGGGCCGGGCGGCTCGCCCGGACGCTGGACTCGCTGCTCGCGCAGGAGCATCCGCGGTTCGAGGTCGTCGTCGTCGACAACGCGCCGGTGACCGGCGGGACCCGCGAGCTGGTGGAGCGCGCGTACGGCGAGCGGGTGCGGTACGCGTGCGAGCCGGTGCCCGGGCTCGCCGTCGCGCACAACAGGGGGCTGGCGGCGGCCCGGGGCGAGGTGGTCGCCTTCACCGACGACGACGTGGTCGCCGATCCCCACTGGCTCACCGAGCTGACCGCGCCGTTCGCCGCCGACCCCCGGCTCGGCTGCGTCACCGGACTGATCCTGCCCGCCCGGCTGCGCACCCCGGCCCAGGTCCTGCTGGAGAGCCACGGCGGCTTCGCGAAGGGCTTCACACCGACGACGTACGATCCCGGCGACCCGCCCCGCGACGAGCCGCTGTTCCCCTTCACCGCGGGCCGCTTCGGCTCCGGCGCGAACATGGCCTTCCGCACGGAGGTGCTGCGTGCCGTCGGCGGCTTCGACCCGGCCACCGGCACCGGGACGCCCGCCCGGGGCGGCGACGACCTGTACGGGTTCGTGCGCGTCCTCGCCCAGGGGTACCGGCTGCACTACACGCCGCGGGCGCTGGTGTGGCACCACCACCGGGAGACCTGGGCCGACCTGGAGGCCCAGGCGTACGGCTACGGCGCCGGCCTCACCGCCTACCTCACCGCGATCCTGGTCAACCGGCCCGCGCTGCTGCCGGCGTTCCTCGCCCGGCTGCCGCGCGGCCTCGCCCACGCCCGCGCGCTGACCGGGGCGCGCGACACGGACGGCGGCGGCGCGCCGGGCGGACACGGAGCCCGCGCCCACCCCTGGCCGCGCCGTCTGTCGCGGCTGCAGCGCAGGGGGATGGCGTACGGGCCGCTCGGGTACCTGCGGGCGAGGCGGGCGCTGGCGGGCGCCACGGGACGGGGGACGGGATGAACCAGGCCGTACCCGTCCTCCTCTACCACGCCGTGATGGACGATCCGCCGGACTGGATCGCCGAGTTCACCGTCACGCCCGAGGAGTTCGCGGCCCACCTCGACGCCGTCGTGGACAGCGGACGCACGCCCGTCACCATCAGCGCCCTCGCCGACCAACTCACCGGACGGGCCCCCCTGCCGCCCCGGCCGGTGCTGCTCACCTTCGACGACGGCTTCGCCGACCTGCCCGGTCCCACCGCCGAGGCGCTCGCCGGGCGCTCGCTGCCCGCGACCGCGTACCTGACCACCGGCGCCATCGCCCCGGGCGGCCGCAGCCTGCTGCCACCCGCCCCGATGATGACCCTGGACCGGGTGGTGGAGCTGGAACGGTCCGGCATGGAGATCGGCAGCCACACGGTCACCCACGCCCAGCTCGACACCCTGAGCTCCGGGCGGCTGCGCGCCGAACTGGTGGACTCCCGGGCGGTGCTGGAGGACGCCCTCGGCCACCCCGTCCCCCACCTCGCCTATCCGCACGGCTACAACAGCCCCCGGGTGCGCGCCATGGCCGCTCGCGCCGGCTACGAGACGGCGACCGCCGTGCGGCACGCGCTCAGTTCGGGGCGGGACGAGCGCTACCGCATCGCCCGTCTGATCGTCCGGCGCGGCCACACCGTCGCCGACGTCGAGGCGTGGCTGGCGGGCGACGGTGCGCGGATCGCCCCGTACCGGGACGGGCCGAGGACCGTCGGCTGGCGGTGGTACCGCCGGGTCCGCACCGTCCTGCGCGGCCGTCCCTCCTTCGCCGGTTGAGGGGGGCGGGCGGGCCGGGGAGGTCCGCGCGGGAGATATCGGGCAGCTGCCGCTTCACAGGCGAGTCCGCCGTTTTTGGTGTGAAAACCAGAGGTAATTCCTATACTCGTCGCGGGGGAGGGGAGTCCCGGCGTGCAACAGCGTGTGCCCGTACCGACCACCGGGAGCAGTGAGTCGCCCGGGCCGGCCAGCGGCCCGAAGGAGCCGGGACGCGGCCCCGGCGGGGGCCGCGGATCCTGGCCCCTCCCGAGCGGTCCGCCCGACGCCGGGCTGCTGACGCTGCCGCTCGCCACCGGGCTGTGGTGCCACGCACTGCCCCGCATCGGCTTCCGGGAGATGGGTGACTACGGGCTGCTGGACCGTCTTCCGGCTTCCTACTACCTGTCGCTGCTGGTCCTCACCGCCGGCTTCGTCCTCAGCCTGCGGCGCGCGGGCACCGCGCCCTGGTGGCCGGCCGCGCACTGCGCCGCGCTGCTGTGCGCGCTCAAGGCGCCGCCGGCGGTGCTGTACGACGCCGTGCGCTACCCGTGGGCCTCCAAGCACGACGCCGTCGTCGACACCCTGCTCGCCAACGGTGAACTGCGGCCCGGCGCGGCGCTGTCGGGCAACATGTCCGCGTACGACCAGTGGCCTGGCTTCTTCACGCTGAACGCCGGCCTGGTGCGCGCCTTCGGCGTGGAGGGCGCCGCCGCGTACGCCAACTGGGCGCCGGTCGCCCTCGGCCTGCTGACGATGCCGGTGCTCGTCCTGCTCTACCGCACCTTCTGCGAGGACTGGCGGCTGGTGTGGACCGCCGTGTGGATCTTCCAGCTCGCCAACTGGGTGGGCCAGGACTACTTCGCCCCCCAGGGACTCGCGTACCTGCTGCACCTGACGGTCATCGCGGTGGTGCTGCGGCACTTCGTGCGCCCCGGGTCCGCCGGGCGGCTGCGGGACCGCACCACCCTCGACCCGGCCGCCGCCGGCGTGCCACCGCCCACGGGGACCCGGCAGCGCGCCGTCTGCGTGGTGGTCCTCGCCCCGCTGATCGCCGCCGTCAACGCCACGCACCAGCTCACCCCGGTGATGCTCTGCGTCTGCCTGTTCGCGCTCACCCTCACGCGCCGCTACCGCAATCACGGGCTGCTGGCCGTCGCCGTGCTGCTGATGCTCGCCTGGGACCTCACCATGGGCCGGCCGCTGTTCGTCGAGACGCTGTCCACCCTCGAGGAGTCGATCGGCGAGCTGACGCGGAACTCCCGCGCGGGATACGCGGGGCGGCTCACCGGGCCCGGCCCCGAACTCGCCGGAACCGCCAACGTGCTGATGGTGCTCGCGGTCGCCGCGCTCGCCGCGCTCGCCCTCGTGCTGCGGCGCCGGCTGGTCCGCAGCGCACTGCCGCTGCTGCTGGTCTCCGCCGCCCCGGTGCCGCTCTTCGCCGTCAACGACTACGGCGGCGAGATGCTCTTCCGCGTCTACCTGTTCGGCCTGCCGGGTGCGGCGTTCTTCGCCGCCGCCGCGCTCGTGCCCGCCGCGGGCGTCCGCCCCGGCCGGGCGAGGACGCTGCGGCGCGGGGCCGCGGCCGTCGCCCTGCCGGCCGTCCTGCTGGTGCTGACGGCCGGCTTCCTGCCGTCGTACTACGGCAAGGAGAGGATGTACTACACACCGCCCGAGGAGACCGCACTGGTCACCCGGACCCTCGACAACGCCCCCGACGGCTCGCTGATCCTCTCCACCAGCGGTTCCTTCCCGCAGGCGCTGCACCGGTACGACCGCCTGGAACACTGGTTCTTCGCCGAGCGGGAACTGCCGGAGAACGAGAGGATGCTCGAGGACCCGGCCCGTCACCTCGCCGACGGGATCCCGCCGGGCACCAGGGCGTACGTCGTCCTCACCCGCACCCAGGACGTCTACACCGCCGGCGAGGGCCTGCTGCCGGCCGGCGGCTTCGAGACCCTGCGCACGAAGCTCTCCGCCTCACCGCTCTTCCGGACCGTCGAAAGCCACCCCTACGGCGTCGTCCTGGAGTACCGTCCGGCCGCCCGACGATCGACCACAAGGTGATCGAAGTGACGTTGAAGTCCAGCCAGTTCCGTCAGGTCAGCCCATGAACAGCACCGGCTCCCCGAACTCCGCCGGTCCCGGGGGCCTTCGGGTCACCGGGACGCACCTCAGGGTCCTCATCGGCGCCTCGGGCTGGCTCGCGCTGGCCGCCACCGCCGTGCCCGGCCCCTCACCGTTGCGCTGGATCCCGGTGCTGCTCTTCACCCTGTTCGGCCCGGGCGGGGCGGCGCTGTACCCGCGGCCGGGCCGGCCGGCCGCCGGCGCCCGGCTGGAGGCCGTCGCGCTCGCCGCGCCGGTCAGCCTCTCGCTCGGTGTGCTCACCGCCACCTCGCTGTTCCTGGTGGAGGGCTTCTCGACGGTCTCCTTCCTCGTCCCGCTCGCCGTCTTCACCACGGTCGCCGCGGCCCTGCCGGGGCTGCCACTGCCCGCCGCCCGGCGCGGCGCGGTGGGACGCGTCGGGCGCGGGTCCGCGCACGGCGGTGGCGCATGACGGGGCCGCGCGGGTGGTCCGGGTGGCGCGCGCCGGGGGACGCGGGGCGCGCGAGGCGCGGTTGCACGGCGGCCGTCCTGGTGACGGTCGCCGCGCTGCTGACCGGGCTCGGGTTCTGGGCCGGCCGGCCCGGCGACGACGCCCCCTCCGGCCGGGGGCTGCCCGGCAACGCGGCCTCCGGTGCGCTGCCCACCGGCCCCTGCGCCCCCACCGGCACGCTGGTCCCGCCCTGCGGCGCCTGGTGGGGAGCGTACGTGCCGTACGCGGCGAACGGCTCGCTCGAGGACGCCGTGCTCGGTTTCGAGAAGCGGATCGGCCGCAGGCTCGACCTCGTCTACAACTACCACGACATGTCGGGCACCGAGCTCGACGGGCAGCTGCTCACCCCCGACGAGCAGGAGCTGGGCAGGGACCGGCTGCTCATGCTGGCCTGGGAGTCCACCGTCTGGACCGAGCCGCACCACGAGAACTGGACGGAGACCCAGCTCGGCTGGAGGAACATCGCCTCCGGGACGTACGACGAGGAGGTCGTCGACCCGCAGATCCGGCGCCTCAAGGCCTACGGCAAACGCGTCTTCCTCTCCTTCGACCAGGAGACCGACGCCCGCATCGAGGAGGGCGCCGGCACCCCGGCGGAGTTCGTCGCGGCGTACCGCCACCTCCACGACCGGTTCCGTGAGCTGGGGGCCGACAACGTCGTGTGGGTGTGGACCGTCTCCGGCTACCTCGGCAGCGGGAAGGAGATGAAGGCCCTCTACCCCGGGGACGAGTACGTCGACTGGATCGCGATGGACCAGTACAACTACTACGGCTGCCACGGCACCACCGACTGGAAGGACTTCCTGCGCAGCCAGCGGCCCGGCTACGCGTGGCTGCGCGCGAACGTCACCGACGACAAGCCGGTGATGCTCGCGGAGTTCGCCACCGCGCCCGACGCCGACGACCCGGGGCGCCAGCGCGACTGGTACGCCCGCATCCCCGACGCCGTGAAGGAACTCCCGGAGGTGAAGGCCCTGGTGCACTGGAACCGGCCGACCTCCGGGAAACCCGAGTGCGACCTGACCGTCAACGACGGACCGGGGCTCGAGGGCTACCGGGAGGCGGGGAGGGACGGGTACTTCCGGCAGCCCGTGCCGCCCCGTTGAGCGGCGCCCGGCCCGGGCCCGGCCCCGAGGCGCCCGGCCCGGACCGCTCAGCGGCCGGGCGGGCCGTCCCGTCCGCCGCGGAGCGCACGCCACGCCGCCGGCGCCGCCCGGCCGAGCAGCAGCAGCCCGAGGAGCGCGACCAGCAGCGGCGGCGCGACCGGTGCGAGCGCCTGCCGGAACGTCCAGCCGGCCACCCCGACGAGATACAGCACGCCCCAGCGGACCGGCCGGGCCGCCCGCCCGCCCGCGCGGGCGAGCAGCAGCCACAGCGGTACGAGACACAGCGGCTGGGCCACCACGGGGGCCCACTGCAGCAGGGGGCCGGGGCCGTCCAGCCCCACCGCCTCCGCGAGGAGGCGGGCCGTGCCGGAGTACGGCGCCCCGGCCACCGGGTCGGGCCGCCATCCGAGGGCGACGGGCGCGGCGTACAGGGCGGCCAGGGCGGAACCCAGCGCGACGCCGGGGAGCAGGGGAACCGGCCGCCGGCACCACGTGACCGAGGCGACGAAGACGAGCAGCAGCAGGACCCCGGCGGCCAGCGCGGGCGGCGGCAGTCCTTCCAGCAGCTGACGTCCCGTGGGCTCGCCCCCGCGGGCCCCGCCGGGCCGGCGGAGTCCGTGCACCGAGCACCAGAAGACCAGGGTCGCGAGGGCCAGCAGGGTCCAGAGGGTCCCCGCGACCCGGCGGCCGGGGCCGTCGCCGGGCTCCTCCGTCCGGACCGGCCCCACGCCCGCCGGGTCCTCCTCCCGGCCCTGCTTCCCCGGCTCCCCCGGGTCCGGCGACCTGGCGACGAACGCCACCGCATCCGCCCGGAGGGCTTCCCGTTCGTAGCCGGGACGGCCGGTGAACAGCGTGACGGTGTCCTCGTCGCCCTCCGCGTCCTCGCGTCCGTACGCCGCCCGGCGCGCCCCGTGCGTGCCGTATCCGGCGGTGGCGTTGAGCCTGGCCCAGCGCGTGCCGTACTCGGGGACGGCGGTGGCCCGCTCCACCGGCCCGCCGGCCCTTCCGCGCAGCGCCGCACGCAGCCCGAACACCGAGACGGCCGCGACCGGCGTCATGCCGATCAGCACCGCCCATCCGGCCCCCGCGATCCCCGCCGGGGTGAACAGCACGGCCGCGCTGCCCAGCACCAGCGTGCACATCGCGCCCTGGAGCGCGGCGAGCACACCGGTGCGCCCCTGCACCCGCAGCACCCCGATGTACAGCTCCACGACCACCCGGGGCAGCGCCCCGAGCGCCAGCAGCCGCAGCACGGTCGAGCCGTGCTCGGCGTAGTCCGCGTCGAACGGGGTGAGGATCCGGGGCGCGAAGACGACCAGCACCGCGACCACCGGCACCAGCAGCAGCACCATCCGGCGCAGCGCCCCCCGCACCCCGTCGGCGAGCCGGCGCGGGTCGTGCGAGGCGTGGGCGGTGAGCGACGAGGCCATGTTGACGGCCATGAACTCCATGGTGCCGCCGACGGTGTACGCCACGTAGAAGTAGCCGTTCTCCGCCGCGCCGAAGCGGACCGCGACCATCACCGGCAGCAGGTTGATCATGGCGAGGCTGAACAGCGCGCCGAGCGAGTCGCCCACCAGGAAGCGGCCCATGGGCCGCAGGCCGGGCGGTTCCACGTCGCGGTCGGCGGCGGCCTGACGCGGGATGAGCCGACGGAAGATCAGCCAGCCGAGCGGCAGGGTGGAGAACGCGATGGCCACGGCCCAGGACACGAAGATGCCCAGCACGGGCAGCGCGCTCGCGAGGACGGCCAGCAGGACCAGCTTGCCGACGGAGAACACCGCGTTCCCGGCCGGCACCCACTCGGCCTTGCGCAGCCCCGTGAGCACGCCGTCCTGGAGGGTGAGCAGCGCCCACGCCACGCACGCGGCGACGAACAGCGCCCCGGCCACCGGTGTGCCGAGGGGCGCGTAGGAGGGGCCCCACCGGTCGAGCGTGAGCAGGAAGACGCCCGCGGCCAGCGCGACGACCACCGAACTCACCAGGTACACGCCTGCCACCAGGCGTCCGGTCCCGCGGCCGGCCCGCGGCACGAAGCGGACCACGGCGCCGATCATCGTGGTCGCGGTGACACTGGCGAGCAGCCGCATCGCGGCGATCGCGGCGGAGCCCTGGCCGACCGCGTCCTCGGAGTAGCAGCGGGCGGCCACGAGCCAGAATCCCAGCCCGAGGACGGCGGACACGCCCGTGCTGAGCATCAGGAAGTAGGCGTTCTTGAACAGGGAGTCGGAGCCGGGCGCGGCCCCGTCGGACCGGGGCCCGCCTTCGGCGCGCGCCGCGGCGGCCCCGTGCACCCGGGTGTCGGTCACGGGCCGGCCCCGGCCCCGCCGGCCGGTGTCCGCGGTCGCGCCGGCTCCTCCGGCGGTTCGGCCGGCCGCGCACCGGACCGCTCCAGCACGTCGACGACCTCCCTCGCCCGCAGCGGGTCCACCGGCAGCGCGTGCCGCGCGAACCAGCGGGCCGCCCCGGGCGCGGGCGACGGGTCGGTGAACTCCTCCCCCGCGTAGTCGTCGAGGGGCGGGTCGTAGAGGTAGCCGACGACGATCCCGCGCCGGGCCAGTGCCGTGATCGCCGCGTCCCGGTCCGCCACCAGCAGCGGCACCCGGAACAGCGGCTGCACCCCGCTTCCGTCCCCGGGCCGGGCCCACCGGGTCGACAGCAGCAGCTCGGTGCCGTCCCGGCAGGCCCGGAGCACCTCGTCCAGCCGTCCGAGCCGGCGCCGGATCCGCCGCAGCCGCAGCGGGCCGGACTCCAGGCGGTAGGAGTGCATGTCGACGCGGACCCAGGGGTCGTACGCGGCCAGGTCCGGGGCCGCGCCGGCGGCCCGGACCAGCGCCTCGGGACGCAGCGGCATCCTGATCCCGTCGCGTTCGGTCGGACCCAGCAGTCCCAGCGTGGCCCGGGCGACCCGTCGCAGCCCCGGCCCGCGTACGGCGGCCTCCGCGTACGGCCTCAGGGCATAGGCGAGTTCGGACGCCGCACGGGGCGGGGTGAGCAGTTCGGCGCAGGCGGCCCGGACCGCCTCGGCCAGGCCCGGGTCGGCGAGCGAGAGGATGCCGCCCGCCCGGGCGCCGACGTGCTTGGAGAGGCTGAGGACGGAGGCCTCGCCCCAGGTCCCGACCGGCCGCCCGCCGGTCTCGCTGCCGATCGCGTGCGCCCCGTCCTCCAGCAGCGGGATGCCCAGCGCGTCGCAACGCGCCCGCAGCCGCGGCGCCGGGTCCGGGTTGCCGTACAGGTTCGTGGTCAGGACGGCGGACAGTGAGCCCCATGTCCCCTCGGGCACGGCGTCGACGTCGACGGTCCCGTCGAACGGGTTCAACGGCGCCTGCACCGGCCGCAGTCCCGCCGCCAGCACCACGAAGAAGACGACGTCGTCGTTGACCGGCGACATCAGCACCCGGCCGCCCGGCGGGCACCAGTGGCGCAGCGCCACGAACAGCCCGAATCTGCACGACGGCACGTACACGCATTCCCGGCCGAGCCGGCCGCGCACGGTCTCTTCCAGCCGTTTCGGCCACGGTCCCGAGCGCGCCGGGCGCGGGCCGGCCTCCCCCATGGTCATCCGCCCCCCAGGGTGCCGTCGGAACGCCCCCTCCCCGAGGCCTTCCGGCACCCGCCCAGAGTCGCCCCGTTCGCACCGCTCCGTCAAGATTGCCTCCCCTCCTGTGGATAACTTCCGGTACGCGGGGGGGGGACGCGGAAGGGGCGCGGGAGGGGCGCGGGAGGTGCGCCGCCACGTCGGCTCTGCCCAAGACCGCCGTGCCACCCGTAACGTGTGGCACGGCCACGGACACGTGGAGCACCTGCGCACCCGAAAGCGAGGCAGCACCCGATGCCCCCCTTCGATGTCCCCGAGGGCGATCCCTTCGGCCCGCACAACCTGCCGTACGGCGTCTTCTCGTCCCCCGGCTCGGCGGAGCGGACCGTGGGCGTCCGGCTCGGCGACCACGTCCTCGACGCCGGTGCGGCGGCGCGCGCCCTGGGGTCCCCCTACGCCTCCCTGCTCGCCCGCCCGACCCTCAACCCGCTGCTGGCGGCGGGCCGCACGGCCTGGTCGGACGTGCGGCGCGCGCTCACGGCGTGGGTGACCGTCCCGGCGCACCGGGAGACCGTCGAGCCCCTGTTCCACCCGCTGTCCGAGGTGACCCTGCACCTCCCCTTCGAGGTCGCGGACTACGTCGACTTCTACGCCTCCGAGAACCACGCCCGGAACGTCGGCAGGATCTTCCGTCCCGACGCCGCCGACTCCCTGACCCCCAACTGGAAACACCTGCCGATCGGTTACCACGGCCGCTCCGGCACGGTCGTGGTGTCCGGCACCGACGTGGTGCGCCCCTCCGGCCAGCGCAAGGCGCCCACGGACCCCGCCCCGGTCTTCGGGCCGTCCGTCCGGCTGGACATCGAGGCCGAGGTCGGCTTCGTGGTCGGCGTGCCGTCCGAGCCGGGCCGGCCGGTGCCGCTCGGTGGCTTCCGCGACCACGTCTTCGGCCTCTGCCTCCTCAACGACTGGTCCGCCCGCGACGTCCAGGCCTGGGAGTACGTGCCCCTCGGCCCGTTCCTCGGCAAGTCCTTCGCCACCTCGGTGTCGGCCTGGATCACCCCGCTGGACGCCCTGGACGAGGCCCGTGTCGCGCCGCCGGAGCGCACCCACGGACTGCTGCCCTACCTGGACGACGCGGCCGAGGAACCCGGCGGCTACGACCTGCGGATCACCGTCGCGGTCAACGGTCACGTCGTCTCCGAACCCCCCTTCTCCACCATGTACTGGACGGCCGCCCAGCAGCTCGCCCACATGACCGTCAACGGCGCCTGGCTGCGCACCGGCGACCTGTACGGCTCCGGCACGGTGAGCGGACCCGCCGAACGGGAACGCGGGTCGCTGCTCGAGCTGACCTGGAACGGCCGCGACGCCCTCGAACTCCCCGACGGCAAGCGGACGTTCCTGGAGGACGGCGACGTGGTGACGCTGTCGGCCTGGGCGCCGGGACCGGGCGGCGTCCGCGTGGGCCTCGGCGAGGTCACGGGCCGGGTGGTCCCCGCGGTCTGACCCGTCCGGTCCTCACCGATCTTCGGCGAACCCCGACCCGCACCGCCCATCACCGTCATACTTGGTGCCGGGCGGTGTGTGCGTTCACGCCGCGCGCCCCCGCACCGCCCGCACGCCCCCAGCACGACCCGAAGCCGCCCTCTTCCGACAGGATCCGGAGCCCGTGGCATGACCGTCTGCCTGCTCCTGCTGAGCGTCGTCGCCGTGACGGCCGCCGTGCCCGCCCCCCGGGCACTGACCCGGGCGAAGTGGCCGGAACGGGAACCGGTGGTCGCCCTGTGGGTGTGGCAGTGCCTGGTCGCCACCGTCCTGCTGTGCTGCGTCACGGCTCTCGCCCTGGGCGCCGCGGCCGTCTTCGGCACCGTACGCGCCCAGCTCTTCGCCCCGGCCCCGCCCGCGGTCACCGCGGCCTACGACCTGTCCGCCGCCTCGCCCTGGACGATCGTCCTCACCGTGCTGCTCGCCTGCGGGGCGGCCTGGACGACCGCCATGCTCGGGCGCGAACTGGTCGAGGCCCGTCGCCGGCGCGCCCGGGCCCGGGCCCATCTGCGGGAACGCGCCCCCGACCTGCCCGCCGGTCTGCCCGCGGCCCGCGGTCCGCTGCTGGTGCTGGAGGACGAGTACCCCGACGCCTGGTGGATGCCGGGCAGCCCGCCCCAGCTGGTCGTCACCACCGGCGCCCTGCAGCGGCTCACCGACCACCAGCTCGACGCCGTCCTCACCCACGAGCGCGGTCACGCCCGCGCCCGCCACGACTGGCTGCTGCACCTGTCCACCGCGCTGGCCACCGGTTTCCCCCGCATCCCGCTGTTCGCGCACTTCTGCGACCAGACCCACCGCCTGGTGGAGCTGTCCGCCGACGACACGGCCTCCCGTCGCTGCGGCCACCTGACCACGGCGCTGGCGCTGATCGAGCTCAACCAGCACCGCGGCGTGCTGTCCTGCGCCTCCAGCCACCGCCTCCTCGGCGAACGCGTCGACCGCCTCCTGGAGCCCCCGCCCCGTCTCGACCGCCGCCACCGCGCCCTGACCACGGCCGCGGCGGCCCTGGTACCGCTGGTCCCCCTGTTGATCACCTTCGCCCCGGGCCTGACGGCCCTGCCGTAGGCAGCCGCGGGCGGTCGGACCGCCGCCCGCGGGCAGTCGCGCCGCAAAGGCGGTGGGGGTCCCCCCGCTCGAGCGGAGCCGGGAGGGGGGAGGCGCCCCGCGGACGCCGGGCCGCGCGACGACCCCCGCCCGGCCCCGGCGCGCGGCCGCCTACGTCCAGTCGGGCTCCGGCTCCTCCTCGGGCCAGTCGTCCGGACCGCCGGGGTCCTCGGCCCCGGCCCCGGCACCGCCGTCCCCCGGCGCCGTCAACCCGGCCAGCACCGCCACCACACCCTCCCCGTACGTCGCCCGCTTCTTCTCCCCCACCCCGCTGATCCCGCCGAGCTCGGCCACCGACGTGGGCCACACCGTGGCGATCTCCCGCAGCGTGGCGTCGTGGAAGATGACGTACGCCGGGACCCCCTGCTCCCGGGCCTGCTCCGCGCGCCAGGCGCGCAGCGCCTCGAACGCGGGCTGGAGCTCCTCGGGCAGCTCGGCCGCGGCGGCCTTGGCCTTGCGCTCCCCCCGCCCCGAACCCGACCGGGCGGTCACCGGCTTCTTCGGCTCCTTGCGCAGCGGCACCTCCCGCTCCCGCCGCAGCACCGCCCCGCTGGCCTCGGTCAGCACCAGCGTGCCGTACTCGCCCTCGACCGCGAGCAGTCCCTGGGCGAGCAACTGGCGTACCACGCCCCGCCATTCCGCCTCGGTCAGCTCCTCACCGATGCCGAACACGGAGAGCTGGTCGTGGTCGAACTGGATGACCTTGGCGGTGCGCCGCCCCAGCAGGATGTCGACGATCTGCACCGCGCCGAACTTCTGCCCGCGCTCCCGCTGCAGCCGCACCACCGTGGACAGCACCTTCTGCGCCGCGACGGTCCCGTCCCAGGTCTCCGGCGGGGTGAGGCAGGTGTCGCAGTTGCCGCAGCCCGCCGGGTCGGGGTCCTGGCCGAAGTAGGCGAGGAGCCGGCCGCGCCGGCACCGGACGGTCTCGCACAGGCCGAGCATCGCGTCCAGGTGCTGGTTCGCCCGCCGCCGGAACGCCTCGTCGCCCTCGCCGGACTGGATCAGCTTGCGCTGCTGTATGACGTCGTTGAGCCCGTACGCCATCCAGGCCGTGGACGGCAGCCCGTCGCGCCCCGCGCGACCCGTCTCCTGGTAGTAGCCCTCGACCGACTTGGGCAGGTCGAGGTGGGCGACGAAGCGGACGTCCGGCTTGTCGATGCCCATGCCGAAGGCGATGGTCGCCACCACGACCAGGCCCTCCTCCCGCAGGAACCGCGCCTGGTGCGCGGCGCGCGTCCCCGCGTCGAGGCCCGCGTGGTACGGGACCGCCTCGATGCCGTTGCGGCTGAGGAACTCGGCGGTCTTCTCCACCGAGTTGCGCGACAGGCAGTAGACGATGCCCGCGTCCCCGGCGTGCTCCTCGCGCAGGAAGCCCAGCAGCTGCTTCCTGGGGTCCGCCTTGGGCACGATCCGGTACTGGATGTTGGGCCGGTCGAAGCTCGCCACGAAGTGCCGGGCGTCCGGCATGCCGAGCCGCTCGGTGATCTCCCGGTGCGTGGCGTGCGTGGCGGTCGCCGTGAGCGCGATGCGGGGCACGTCCGGCCACCGCTCGCCCAGCACCGAGAGGGTGAGGTAGTCCGGCCGGAAGTCGTGCCCCCACTGGGACACGCAGTGCGCCTCGTCGATCGCGAAGACGGAGATCTTGCCGCGTGAGAGCAGGTCCTGGGCGCTGTCCAGCCGCAGCCGCTCCGGTGCGAGGTACAGCAGGTCCAGCTCGCCGGCGAGGAACTCCGCCTCGACCACGCGCCGCTCGTCGAAGTCCTGCGTGGAGTTCATGAACCCGGCCCGCACGCCCAGCGCCCGCAGCGCGTCCACCTGGTCCTGCATCAGCGCGATGAGCGGGGAGACGACGACTCCCGTGCCCGGCCTGACCAGGGCCGGGATCTGGTAGCAGAGCGACTTGCCGCCGCCGGTCGGCATGAGCACGACGGCGTCGCCGCCCGCGATCACGTGCTCGACGACCGCTTCCTGCTCGCCGCGGAAGGCGTCGTACCCGAACACCCGGTGCAGCGCGGCCAGCGCCTCGCTCTCCGTCACTGCCATCCCGCCACTACCGCCCGTCACCGTGTCCCCGTGAGCCGTCCCTCGACCACTGCCTCCACGATAGGGGCCCGCACCGACAGCCCCGGAGTTGTCCACGGATTCACCCGTACGACGACGGCGGCGGCGCCGCGCCCCGGGGGGGGGCGGGGCCCCGCCCGCCGGGGAGAG